>JAVZIQ010000031.1:0-20342 GCA_038871175.1 Bathyarchaeia archaeon
AAAGTAAAACTTTAGTTAGCTCTACAATTAATTAAGCGGTGGAGACATTAAATATGCAGGCGTCCGTGGCCATGCCACTGCTGATTAATAGCGTTTCGGCTTCATTTTCATATATAAGCTTTCCATTAAAAATGGAGAAAATGGGCTAAAGCGTTATAGGAGAATGCTTGGTGTTTTTAAGTTTTCGAATGTTTCTAGCTTGATTTTTCGAGGTGAATATAACCTATATATGTATCCTCTCTGAGGGTTATGTCTAATTGCTTAGTAACGTAATTGGGATACTCAAACTTAACGTTGTATTCGGTATCGCGGTCTAATCCGTCGAACTCGAATGTTCCGAAGAAATCTGTAAACGTAACCTTTTCATCGCCATTTTTGTTTTTAAGCGTCACCTTTACATTTTCTGCGCATTCATCAGTATCCTTAAACGCCACGTTTCCAGCGATGAAAAACTTCGTCATCCTTTCGAGATGTATGTAGTAAACGTTAGGTTTAGTGCCTTTCTCCGGAGAGGCCACTTGGACAGATCCTGTCTTGACCATTTTGCTAATTTCACTTTTTGGGTCATCTAAATCACCGAAGATTATGGAGCCGCTTGGACATGCTTGGACGCATCTTGGAATTTCTCCATTTTGAATTCTATGTACGCAAAATGTGCATTTTTGAGGTATTTCCTTTTCATCGTTCCATGATATTAAGTCGTAGGGACATGAGTTCACTAGTTCTTTACGACCAGCAGCTTTAACTGGATCTATTATTACAATTCCATCGTTTCTTTTATAAACAGCCTCGTTTCCCCCAGCCTTCACACATGGTGGATTGTCGCATTGCATGCAGAGCATCGGCATATACGCTACCTTAACATATGGATATTTTCCCCTTTCTCTTTTTATGAGTTTTATGAATGTTTGCCCTCTTTTCTTCACGCCTAAAGAGTATGGAGGATAATCATTCATCCAAAATTCGTCTTTGCATGCAACAAAACATGCATAGCATGCTATACATTTAGATATGTCAATTACCATGCCATATTTGGTCATAAGGCTTTACCTCCATTTCGCAACTTCAATTAGACATGAATTTGGGGCCATGCCGCTTGCATTTTTCGAAATTAAACGAGATGGCGTAAGCAAGTTGACGCATCCTCCACGGTCAGGCGACTCCCCCACGCTGTCTATAGGTTCATATTCAGCGCTTCCCATATATGAATGTACCACCCCAGGACGCATTCTTTCAGTTACCTCGGCAATAAATATTACGGATCCTCTATCGTTATAGGCCTTTACTAAATCTCCGTCTTTAATTCCCCTTTTTTCAGCGTCAGCTGGGTTTATTCGCAGAATCCAGTAATGATATCCATCTTCAGCTTGGCGTCTATGATCTGGAATGTCATTAAGCCAGCTGTCCTTCCCATCATACTGAGTGAAAAAGGTGAACCTCGGGTGTGGAGAAATTAGCTGAAGCGGGTACTTGTTTGCAATAGCACTTTCATGTCCCTCCCATGAAGGTATGTATTTAGGCACGGTGGGTCTTTCAGGATCATTTGGATCGAACCTTTTAAGGGTTTGAGACTCAAATTCAAGGAGTCCTGAAGATGTTCCTAGGCCATATCCATCTGGCAAACCGGCGATTTTACCTCCAGAAAACCCTGGATCAGGAGTATCTCTCTTCCTTCCTTCTGCAAACCATCTCAGCGCAGGAGTTGATTTGTAAGGTTTCTGAAGGGGAACAACGAAATATCCCTTTTTCATAAAATCCTTCCAAGAAATGTATTTTGGCAGATCTGAAGCTTCAAACATCCTTTTAACCCAATCTAGGTCTGTTAAACCATCATCAGTGTATTTCTCATAGAAGCCGAGCCTCCTTGAGACCAAAGCAAATATGTCATAATCAGATTTTGATTCACCTCGAGGTTCTATACACTTCATTTCCAAAGCTATAATCCGATGGCTGGTTGCGTTTGAAGCATGAACTGAATACCCTCCTGCCGAGCACCATTCCCCAATGTCCCATCTCTCGAAGTTAGTGCATGCTGGAAGTATTAAATCAGCGAATTTTGCTTCACCCTCAAACCATATGGATTGGTTAACAACGAATTCGAGCTTTTCGCTTCTATACATTTTAACCCACCTATTAGTTTCCGTCATTGATGAAATATATGATGTACCATACCTCCAAAACATTTTAGCAGGAGCGAATCCGTCTTCAGGATATTTATATTTTCTAAATTGAGCTTCAGGGTATATTCCAGCAAAGCCTTTTCCTCTCCATTCAACTGGAGGGCTTAAAATAGCTTCCGGGAGGAGTAGCCGCAATACGTGTTGTCCCTGAGGCTCGTTTATTGTCCATCTTACAGGCCTCTTTGTTATGCCCCTCATGAGCAAAGTTGAAGCTGCTGTGTTGGTGGTGTCCCCAGAAATTCCCCCCTCAGAATAGCCTGGGAAATAAAACTGGGCGTTGAAGGGCGCCCCAGAATTTGTTCCCCATATGTTTATTCCGGGCTTTCCGAGGCCTTGCATGGCAGCTAGGAGAACAAGCATTCTGGACCATTCATGGCCATAAGCAGCTCTGCAAGCTCCCCCATGTCCCCCTCTTCCACAGGCAATCATAGTTCTTTTTTTTGCCCACTCCCTAGCTAAAGCTCTTATTTCTCGAGCGGGGACATCGCAGATTTTCTCAGCCCACTCTGGGGATTTGGGTTGATTGTCTTCTTCACCTAAAACGTAGTCTCTCCATTTTTCAAAACCCAAGGTTCGCTTTTGGATGTATTCCTTATCATATGTGCCTTCCGTAATCCAGGTGTACGCAATTCCCAATGCCAGAGCTGTGTCTGTTCCAGGTCTTGGAGCAAGCCATTTGTCAGCAAAGTTTATGGCGGTCCAGTTGTAAAAAGGATCTATAAACACCATTTTAACATTCAAATCTTTTAGCCAGAATCTCCATGGAACTGATTCGTTACCAGCGTAGATGCCGTTAATTGCGTGTGGGTCGCTTGACCAGAAAACTATCATTTCGCAGTGTCTTAGTGCGTCTTCTAGGAGGTCGTATTGTTCTGGTATGCCTAGCCTCCATGAGAAGCCCCAGTGGTGCATTGCTCCCCAGAACCATCCTTCCCAGCTGTCAGGATTATGATCTGCATAAGTAGCCCCTAAAATTGACATAAACCGGTGGTATGCGCTTAGTCTATAACCTATGTTTCCCCAACTATGATGTGAGGAGGCCGTTGTTATTATTGCAGGCGCTCCGTAATTTTTTACTATACGCTCTATTTCCGAAGTTAAAATGTCAAGGGCTTCTTCCCAGCTGATTCTTTCATATTTGGATTTACCTCTGTTTTCAGGCCTTCTTTGACCCTGCGGGTTAAAGTCTACCCTTTTAAGTGGATAGAGATTTCTATTTGGTGCGTAAATCCTAGCCCTCTCTGTGAATGTGTAACTGGCTAGGAGAGCCCTTCTGGGAGGCGTAAATATTCTGCCTCTTGCTTCAATGGTCCATGATTCTGCGTCATCTGGCCCTAAATTTATTGGTTCAACACGAGTTATCCTCCCATCCTTTACATATACAAATACAGGTCCACCCTTTGTGCAGTTAGTATAACGTAATGTCCCATCACTTAACCTTACACCAAAATCCTCAGCCATGCTTTTAACTCCTTTAATAGTGTGAAGGCGCTTGCTTCCTAATTAAAACTTTTTATGGGTATGATTTATCCGATGACTGTGAGTCCTCCGTCGACATAGATTATTTGTCCAGTTATGTAGTCTGAAGCGGGGGATGCAAGGAATATACATGTGCCAATTATATCTTCAGGCTTTTCTATGCGACCTAGAGGAATGCTTTCTAGGTATAATTTTAGACGCTGAGGATCTTTAAATGTTGGAGCAAAACCAGTATCTACTATTGCTGGAGCAATGGCGTTAACGTTTACATTGTAAGGAGCCCACTCTGCTGCTAGTACCTTAGTCAACATGTCGACGGCGCTTTTTGTAGTACAGTAACCAAGGTTTCCAGGCCATTTTGTAACTCTAGCACCTCTAACAGATGAAACATTTATGACTTTACCCTTTCTTCTTTCAATCATAACCTTCCCAAACTCTCTGCAGGTCAACATAATCCCCTTTACATTAATGTCGAAAAGCATGTTCCATTCTTTCTCTGGAAATTCTGTTGCAGGGCTCTTAGCGTTGTAACCCTGAGAGTTCACTAAAATGTCCACTTTCCCGAAACTGGACACCACCTCATTTTTTAGTTTAGCTACACTTTCCTCATTAGTTACATCAACCTGGCAAGCAACAACCTCAGATCCTGTTTCAGCCTGTAACTCTTTAGCAATCCCTTTTAAGGCCTCTAAATTCCTACTTGCAATAACAACCTTAGCACCATAACACGCCAAACCCTTAGCCAAATGTCGACCTATTCCGCCTCCACCTCCAACCACAACCGCTATTCTATCGTCCAACCTAAACAAATCTTGCAATCTAATATCCTCCTAATAGTATGTTTTCTCTTTCCACATATTTACATAGATTAAACTTTCGATTATTTATAAAGTTAATTGCTTCGCCAAACTAGCCTAAAAGCTTAAAATTCAACTTTAAAGCTGCAGTAGTAGTCAGTAAAATTCATCCTTACTGATTGAAATGCTAGGTTAAGGTTAGCCTCTTTTATTCTTTTAAATTTGCGTAACCTTCAGTGGTGAGTTAATGAGCAATTTAGATTTACAAGCGGCATTAAGAAGGCGACGCTTCGTATAACTCCATCATTAGTGGAACTATTGTTTACGGCCAATTTAAGGAATGGTGCCGTTTAGAATATAGCTTGAGGTCAGGTTGCATTCGGTTCTGGTTGACATTCTATTTTTCTCATGTTTCTATCTATTGTTTCTTTTAGCGCTTTCAATTTTTGTTGTCTTTCGAACTCGTTTAGATGCATAGCTTGATCCACTTTTTGCATTATAAGTCTATTAGTAAAAACATAGGATAAGCGTTCTTTAAATGCTTGTATTCTGTCGTATATTCCATATTTCTCTCTGAGATTAATTGATTTCTCGATTAACCTTATTATCAAATCAGCGATTTTTGTTCTTTGAAGAAACTTCGTTTCATAGCTTATCCATTGATGCCAAGATGGCATCTGCATTCCTCTAATGTATTCCTCTAAATCTTTGAAAATCAGCTTGTACCCATATGTTTCGGGGTAATCGAATGCAAGCGAGCCTGGATCTAAAAGAATCATGGGCCCGAAAGCATAATTGATATTTTTAGAGTCACGGTTTGTTACGCATATTTTCTCCCATAATTTCAATGTATCATTAATTGTATCTAGATTCTCATAGGCTAGGGCAAACATAAAAAAGACTATCAAATCGATTTTTTCCCTGTATTTCTGGCAAATTTTAATTGTTTTGAATAACTCAGTGTTTGTGTAGTTTCTGCCATGGGCTATTCTGACGCTTTCTGCTCCTGTCTCAGGTGAGATTGTTAATGTTAATGGAATACCAATTTGGGATAAGCTTCTTGTATATTCTTCATTTAAAGGTTCAAAAAGCTCCATGGATAAGTGCAGTAGAGAAATATTTGCAGTTCGAATCTTCCTGATCAATTCTTCATAATAGTTTTTGCCTCCCATTCTGGGATCTTGGAAGAGAAAAACCATTTTAACGCCTTGCTCATGAAGCTTTTCTAAGTCTTCAACTATTTTATCCGGATTTCTGAAGGAGGGTTTATCTCTTTTAAGATATTTTTTATAGCTGTATAAGGAGCCTCCGCATGATGCACAATTGTATATACATCCACGGCAAATAGGTATGCAGAAATTCGGAGGCATATCTTTATTGAAAAATGGGGCCTTAGGCTCAATTAAGTCTAATCTTGTAAATTCAAAATGGTTGATATCTAAATTCGACTTTTTCGAGTTGCTTACAATTACTCTTCCACTTTCATCTTTAAACGTTAAATTGGGAACAGGTTTAATTCTCCTGTTCTCGTCAAAAATATTAATGAGGTTTAGAATGGATTCTTCTGCCTCCCCTCTAATTACTGCGTCTATAAAATAGAATTTTTTAATAATTTCGCTGTGGAAGATGGTGGCGGTTAGGCCTCCTAAAAGGACTATGGAGTTTGGATGAAGTTCTTTACAAATCCTTGCTATTTCAATGGATCCCTGAGCGTGGGCAATCCAGTGTAATCCCACTGCGTAAATTTCTGCCTCGCTTCTTCTTAAATGCTTTTTTACGTCAAACGCTTTGTCATAAACCATTCGAGCTCCAAGGTTATCTATAAGGACTTTACATCCACTTCTTTCTAGGTAATCAGCAATGCTGAACATGCCTATGGGAGGGATAATTAACTGATTTGTACTCTCTCTAACTGTATAGGCGAATGGACCTGGAAAAGTCATTTTTTCCCTAAAGTCGTAGATGGAGGGAGGATGAATTAATATGACGTCATACATAGCCTCACCGAAGCGAATAATTTAAGAATGCAAAATTTTATATAACTTGCGAGAGCCTATGTTGAATTCTGCAGAAGATGTTGAGGACTGCTTAATCAGGTGTTTGAAGGGTAGAGAGTTAATATACTCTTTTCTGGGGAGAATTTATGAAAAGGAGGTTGACGAAAAGATACTTAAAAATTATCTAGTATGTAAGGAAAACTTCGTAAAATACGGGTTAATGGCTGATTTGGATGTCAACGTTAGGGAGGGCTTCCAACAGCTATACAGATACTTTAACAGGCTAGATGAACAGAACTTATCTGAAGCTGTGGTAGAGCTCGCGATGGATTATGCAAACTTATTTTTAGGGCTTAAGTATTTTAGAGAGAAGAAGGGAATTCCGCATCCGTCTGAATCCGTTTACACTGCTGGCGATATGTATCAGAAAGAGGCAGTTGAAGCATTTAGAACATACTTGGATGCGGGTTTAGTTAAGGCTGAAGATTTTGGAGAACCTGAAGATCATGTTGCTCTCCAGCTATATTTTATGGAGCACCTATGCAGGAAGGCGGCAGCTTTTTTAAAGGATAAGAATTTTCATGAACTGATGAAAAATCTTGAAAGGCAAAAGAAATTTTTGGAGGAACATCTTTTAAAGTGGGTTCCTAAGCTTGCCTCCGACGTCGTCGAGAATGCGGAAACAGAGTTTTACAAGGCTGTCGGAAGGATAACAAAAGGGTTCTTAACTATGGAAGAAGGCGTTATAAAAGAATTAATTGAGCAAACTGAAAAAATAAAGAGTTAGATTTGAGGGTCTAACTCTTTTTCGCCAGGTTGATAACTCCTATGTTTACATCTTTTTCTGTTATGTATACTCCTATAATTTTCTTTTCGTATCCCTCTTTTTCGACTTTAACTAGGTATCTATGATTCCATATTAGGTTCTTGAGCCAGAAGTCTCCGAAATCATCTGTACGTGTTTCATGCTGATTTCCTGTTTGCAGGTCTATCGCCGTTACAGTGGCATTTATTATAACCTCTTTTTCGGTTGGATCTACTACGCATCCTCCTATGAATGGTTTTGGCATGTTTAGATAGTAAACGCGAGGTTTAGAATTGTATTGAGGATGCAGTACTTCTGCCCTGCCTATCAGTTCTTTTATCTTAGGGTCGTTTTCATCTCCATAAATTATTGGTTCTGTTGGACATGCACTATAACATCTAGGCCCATATTTCCAGTTGGAATCTTCTAGTAGATGTACGCACATGGTGCATTTCTGCGCAATTCCCAGCTCGTTGTTAGCGTATATGGCGTTGTATGGGCATGCTTTTAAACATAGGAATTTATTTTCCAACCCTCTGCATCCATCACATTTATTCGGGTTAATCCATACTATGCCATCGTTTCTTTTAGTAATGGCATTTGCTGTGCAAGCCCTTATGCATGGGGCGTTGTCGCAGTGCATGCATGGTACTGGGGTGTAGGTTACTTTAACTTTTGGGGTTGTGCCCCTCTCTAAGGCGTCAACCCTCATCCAGAAATGTCCGTAGTCTGGCTGAGGCTTACTATAGGGACTCCAGTCGTTGGCTACAAACTCATCCTTGCAGGCGATGACGCAGCTCATGCAGCCTGTGCATTTTTCCACGTCAATTATGAAAACTCTTCCCATTTTATTCACCTCTCAGTGACGAGATATTCGTCTAAAACTGGCCCAATAATTGGATGCATCTTTCGCTTGAAAGCCTCAGGGTATTTACTCGTCAGTTCTTTGACATCTACTTTTTTAACGTCCACAAGTATTCCTGAACAAACCTGTTCTGGAACTTTTATTTCCTCAGCTAATTTGTATTTGTAAGATGATGTTGGCATTAAAAGATCTATGGCTCCTCCCCTATCAATTCTTTCCTCGAGGCTTATCAGATCAACCCTTGCGCCATGGTCGATTGATATTGCTCCTGGGATAATCTTTTCTGTAATTACTGCTCCAGCGAGAACTGCTCCAAGGTCATTGTAGATCATTACTACATCGCCGTTTTTAACTCCAAGCTTTTCAGCGTCAGACGGGTTAATCCATACTGCCTCGTATAAGTATCCATCCGGTCCTTTGACTTTATAAATCTCCCTAAGCCATAAAATTTCGTCGCCCTGGGAGTGGAATCGATATCTTGGATGGTTTGAGCACACCAGAAATGGATACTTCTTGCTCTTTGGCGAGGTAGGCAATTCATTGTGTTCAATCCATTTTGCAACAGGAGGCCTCTCTTCGTCCTGTGGAGCGTATTTTAGGGCCAGTTGGGATTGGAATTCTATTTTTCCGCTGGGCGTTTCTAAACCCCCGGCGTTTTTGTAGAATTTGCTCATGAAACAGTCGTATGCATCGTACCCGTACTTTTTCTTAATTTCAACCCATTCCTCCCACGTTGGGTTGCTATGGATGAATATTTTCTTTTTCTTGAACTCTTCCCAGCTTATTCCATATTTTTTATAAACCATAGTTTTCTCGTAGAACTCTTTCAGAAAGGCTTCAGGATCTGGAAAGGCTTTGATTAGTTCAGGTTTATTAAATTCTTTGGCCAGCCTCTCCGCTATCATTCTATGGATTTCATAGTCGCTTTTAGATTCGCCTATTGGTTCTATGCATTTGTCATGATAAGCAATTCCTATTGTTTGGGAGCGAGCACCCACAACGATGTCTGCAACTTCAAAATCGGTTAATGCCGGCAAAACTAAATCTGCAAATAAAGCGTCGTTTTCAAACCATGGATGAATAACGAGGTGGAATTCTATTTTTGGATTTCTTATGGCCTCTATAAACTGGTATCCATGCCAACAAGTTGTATAACAGGAGTTTTCATTCCAAATCATTCTAACGCCGGGATGATCATCTCTGGGTGGATATCTATACTTTACAAAGAGGTCTTCAGCTTTATTAAATTGACAGCCTGAACACCACCAACTAACTGGCGGGTTCAATATGGCGTCTGGAACCAACACTTTTATGAGGGGAATCGCGGAGGGCTGCACCGTAAAGGAGTACTTGGTAGCTGGGACATAGAAACGCGTCTCTGCGGTGACCTCTGGATATGCGGGTAGAGGCGGTATTTCCTTGATGTTAACTCTTGAAGCAATCCAGAATCTCAGGAACTGTCTTCCAGGCTTTCCCAGTCCATTCATTGCCAGTATATAAGCTTCCATTCTAGCTGGAACATGTGAATAGGGACCTCTGATTTTCGGGCCGCCATAAACGTTTGCAAGGGAAGTTCTTTTTTTCGCCCACACCCTAGCTAAAGCCTTTATAGTCCATGATGGTATCCCTGTTATTTTTTCAGCCCATTCTGGAGTTTTTGGAACGCAGTCATCTTCTCCTAGAACATGCTTTTCAAAATCGTCGTAGCCCACGCAGCGAGTATGAACATATTCTTTGTCGTAAAGATTCTCTTTAATCCAGACATATGCTATGGCCAAGTAGAGGGCGGCGTCGGTACAAGGGTTAATTGGAATCCACCTGTCCGCCCAAACTGCTTCGCTGTAATTTAAGTCGGGAGATATTGCAATTATCTCTATGCCTGCTTTCTTAAGGGCTTCACACAAATATGATACATGTGCACTGAATCCTGCAGCTGTGGTTTCGGGATCACATCCGGAGAATATGACTACTTCGCCATGTTGTAATACGTTATCCCAAACCCCATCTTGAAATGGTTCTCCAAGCGTAGAATCGAAGCCCCAAGCTAACTTTGCTCCCCAGTAATAGCCTTCCCAGCTATCCGGATTTCTAATCTGCTGTGTCCACCCTGTTCCCAGATATTCGAAAAGCATGTGGCCATAGAAGTGTAGCGTGTGAAGAAGACCTGACTGCCCATGGCCGTCAGCCTGCACCAGTATAGGCGTTGTATCCCCATACTTTTCTTTAATTCGTTTAATCATTTCCACAATTATATCTAATGCTTCATTCCATGATATTCTAACAAATCCAGATTTACCTCTATTTTGTGTGTTTGGATTATCTGGACTCCAGTCAATCCTCTTCAATGGATATTTAACCCTTGTAGGCGTATAGACGCGGTTTTTATACGCTAACATGTGAGGATGGGGGACAGCCTTCCTTGGAGGTGTGAAAACGCCTCTATCGGTCCTTATCTCCCATACCCTGTAATCCTCTGGAAAATGACAGGGCAAAATTCTTAAAACCCTGTTATCCTTTACATGCACTTCCATGGGAGGGGGACACCAGCAGTTTCCGCCGAGACCTGATGGTAAGTACTCCACTCTAAATTGATCTTTAATTCCTTTAACTTTTCTAAGTTCCTCTTCACTGGCCTCCTTTAATGGGTTATTAAAACCGCCATTGGGTAAAGTTTCACTCACTAGTTCATAGAAACTTAAGTTCATAATCTCACGCAACTTAAGTTAACTAATTATTTTTTTAAGCTTTTTGGTTATTTTTGTTCCATTTTACTTTCAAAGGCTTTTAACATTCGGAGAGCTCTAAACATGAACTGTGGAGACGTTAAAATATTTCTGAAATACGTTATTTTATTTGATTGACCCATTTGATTTCTCTCTCTCAGTACTCTAAAAGACGTTTTCTACATTTTCTCGAAAAGTTTATTTCAAAAATTATATTTTCTTTAAGACATATTTATAATTCGTGAGGTTATGAAGAATATGGAGCCAGAAAAGGAAACAGGTTCTTTAACTGAGAAGCACTGCGTCAAAAATCTTGGGTTGTGCGGTTTCAGTTCTGGAGGCGAGCTTTGCAGGGTTGATGTTAAGAACGGCAAGGTTCTGAGGATAAGGCCATTACGCTATGACTGGAAATATAAGCCTGAAGAAATACCTACATGGAGCTGGGAGGCCCGTGGAAAAGTTTTCAAACCTTTAATGAAGGAGTTAAACCCGCCTTTTAGGTTGGTGTACAAAAACTCTCTTTATTCACCCTCAAGAGTAAGATATCCATTAAAAAGGGTTGACTGGGACCCTAAGGGGGAGAGAAACCCTCAGAATAGAGGGAAAAGCAAGTTTGTGAGGATTTCATGGGATGAAGCAGTAGACATAATTGTAAGTGAGATGAAAAGGATTTTGGAAAAGCATGGTCCTTACGCTATATGTGCACATTCCGAGGGACACGGCCAGACTAAGTATATACACGGCGCTCATGGAGTCATATGCCACCTCTTAAAGCATCTTGGAGGCTTTACATATGTAACTAGAAACCCGGACAGTTGGGAAGGATGGTGGTGGGGTGCAAAACATGTTTGGGGGATGGAACCTCTTGGTCAGCAAACACCCACAAACGTTGTGCAGGACGTTGCGAACAATGCTGAAGTCATTTTGTGTTGGGGATGCGATTATGAAACCACCCCTTGGGGCTTTATAGATCAGGGATGGAGCAGACTAGGCTTCTGGTTCAGCGAACTTGGAATAAAACAGATATTCGTTTGTCCAGATTTGAATTATGCCGCAGCAGTTCACGCTGATAAATGGGTACCTATAAGGCCGAACACAGATGCTGCCCTTCAACTTGCAATAGCTTACTTATGGATTATGGAGGGAACATACGACAAAGAGTATGTGGCCACGCACACCGTGGGATTTGAAGAATTTAAAAAGTATGTTCTCGGGGAAGAAGATGGAGTTCCTAAAACGCCTAAATGGGCTGAAGAGATAACGGGCGTGCCAGCTAGGATTATTAAGGCTTTGGCAAGAGTTTGGGCATCTCATAGAACTTCTATTATGCATGTTTTCGGTGGACCTTATATTAGGGGTCCATATGCAACTGAACCTGCAAGATTGGAAATTTTGCTTTTAGCAATGCAAGGTGTTGGAAAACCTGGGGTTCAACAGCTACACATATATGCGCCTTATTTATCGCATATTCCAGCTATAATACCGCTTATCAGGGGATCTTGCCGTGAATGGACTGCGTATATGTCCGCATTATCTATTGTTGCAGGGAAGCCAGAAGAATCTTGTAGATTTCTGGATAAAAGTACAAGGCAGGTTATAATAAAGACCAGGCTTCCGGAGGCTATATTGAAACCCCCAGTAAGCTGGTATAGTCATGGTTACTTCTCCTGTCCCACTGAATGTCAATTTAGAAAGTTCACTTATCCGGCTCCAGAATGCCCAGAGATACGGATGATATGGAGAACAACAAACTGCACTTTAACCTGTTGGAACGGCGGATTTGAGTTCGCTGAAGCCTATAGAAGTCCGAAGATAGAATTCATCTTAGCTCAAAGCCCATGGCTCGAAAACGACTGCACATTCGCAGACATAATTCTACCAGTAACCACACCGTTAGAGGAGGAAGATATATGTTTTGCAAGATCGTATAATACGCAATACGCTTACGTTGCAAATTCCGAAAAATGCGTGGAGCCTGTTGGAGAGTCTAAAAGTGACTATGAAATATGCTGCATTATAGCCAAAAAGCTAGGACCAGCCATTGGAATTCCGGATCTTTATGAAAAGTTTACAGAGGGAAAAGACATCGAAGGGTGGAAGGAAGCTATGCTCGAGGATAGCGGTGCATTTGTACTTATAACTCTTGAAGAACTTAAGGATAAAGGGTATTATTTAATCCCAATGCATCCGCAATGGAATGATTTGAAAGTCTTTCCGCCCGGCATGAGGTCCTTCTATGAAGACCCTGAGGTAAATCCATTACGCACACCATCTGGTAAAATCGAGTTTTTCTCGAAAAGGTTGGCTGAACACTTTCCAGAAGACGAAGAGAGACCTCCAGTTCCCCACTACATCCCATATGGACAGAGCTGGCAAGAAAGTTTGCAACACCCAAGAGCTGAGAAATATCCATTCCTTTTAATATCAAATCATCCCAGGTGGAGGATGCATGCCCAGCTTGACTATGCTGCTTGGCTTAGGGAAATCCCAACATGCAAGGTTAAAGGTCCAGATGGATACTTATACGAGCCAGTCTGGCTAAACCCCTCAGACGCTGAAAAACTAGGAGTGAAAAACGGCGACATAGTTAAAATATACAACGAGAGGGGAACGGTTCTCTGCGGAGCACGCCTAACAGAAAGGATAATGCCAGGCATAGTTTATGTTGAGCATGGAGCACGCGTAGACCTAATATCCCTAGAAGACAAAATAGACCGTGGGGGAGCCATAAACCTAATAGCCCCACACCAAGGAGGAAAAAACACAGCCCTAATGGTAGTAAGCGGATACCTAGTAAATGTGGAAAAGGCTGATTTGGAAGAGCTTAGGAGGAAATACCCGGAAGCATTTCAAAGGGAGATTCACCCACATTACGGTCCATACATATCCACGTATGTTTTAGGTGAAAGTTTGAAAGAGCATTAACCGATAAAAATTCTAACTTATGATAAAAGAAGGGAACAGCGGAAATGTAACTGTACATGTGCTCTTTAATGTATGCTGCAACATAGCAACTTAGAAGAAGGCTGTAAAGTTCGAAAATTTTGATCTGAACTGATAAGCGTCTTTTGAAAAGCTTAGCCGCTAACCTCCCCTATTTCTAGTTTTGGTTTTTGGATAAATAGGCTGAGGCCTGGAGTATTATGGCGGAAATCTGTTTTTATGTCTATTAGTGTTGGCTTTTTAGAGCTGGCTGCTTCTTCAAAGGCTCTTTTTGCTTCTTCAACCGTTTCAACATGTATGCCTATTCCTCCGAATGCGCCGAAAATCATTGCGAAATCGGCTGCTTGAAGATCTGTAGCTATGAATTTTCCTCCAAATTGTCCCTTTTGAAGCTGCCATATCTGGCCGTATTTACTATCATTGAAAACTAAAACGACGACATTTAAATGATTTTCAATTATTGTTGGTAGATCTGCATACGACATTAATAGTCCCCCATCTCCGGTGGCTGCGAAAACTTTCTTTTCGGGATAAACAATTTTTGCAGCAATAGCGGCTGGAAGGGAAAATCCCATAGCTGAATATCCGCCTGCGCTTATCATTCCTCTAACACAGTGGACTGGGTAAGTGTCTCTTATCCAGAAAGTGCTCAGACCAGAGTCGACGGTTAATATTGAATCCTTATCCAGTGCTGATCTTAAAATTTTAACTACAACGCCTGGATGCAAAGGTCTATCGTTCAAGTGCTTTTCAATTTCGCTGTTTATTTTTTCATATATATCTCTCTTTATCTGCGAGATTTGTTTCAGTAAGAGTTCATCAGCCTCTCTTTGCGGCATGGCTTTTAACTTGTCTATTAGAAGTGTAAGGGTTTCTTTTAAATTTCCAACTATGACCTTATCGCTGTAATCGCTAGAAATTGAGTCATATTCCGCGGCAATGCTTATGCGTCCTAATTGGCTGGGCGTTTTTAAAAATTCCGCCTCCACACTTCCAAGTCTTATGCCTACGCTTAGTATTAAGTCAGCAGAATTCCAAGCATGAAAGGCTGCAGGGTGGGTGAACCCTCCAACAAAACCTGCATATAAAGGATGGTCATGAGGAATAACCACCTCATCTCCGTCTCTTCTGCCATGTACAATTAAGGGAGCGCGTAAAACTTCACAAAGTTCTATGAGTTTATCTTCACATTGATATCTCGACACGTCTTTACCTGCATATACCACAAGCCTTTTAGAACTCAAAAGCCTATTAACTGTTTCATCATCAATCCTTCCAGGTTCACACCATCTTTTGGGTTTTAATACTTGATGTAGCGGGCCTTTATATTCAGCCTTCATAACGTCGATTGGTATACTTACATGAACAGGCCCCATTCTACCTCTTGTTGAAATTTCATATGCATTAATCAAAGCTGGAGCAACATCATCAACATTTTTTACACGCGTAGCCCACTTTGTTACTGGTTTAAAAACTTCAACGAGGAAATCGTCGAAATTCAACCCGTGAAGACACTCTTTATATGCGCGAGTTGGAATATCACCGCTTAGGTGAATTAGGGGAGAAGCGCTTGCGTATGATTGAGCTATGGCCGTGACACAGTTAGTGGCGCCTGGGCCTGCAGTGGTTAGGAGAACGCCTGGCTCTCCGGTTAACCTCCCATAAACATCAGCCATAACTCCAGCATTAGCCTCAAGCTTTGCTAAAATATGCCTTATCTCACCGTGGTTTAAGAGGGCGCGGTATATGTCCAAGTTGTGAACTCCAGGTATGCCAAAAACGTAACTGCATCCAAGCTTAGAAAGAACATCTGCGACAACCTCTCCACAATTCATTTTGTATATACCACCGAATATGAAGGGATTTTAAAGCGAGCTTCTTGTTATACGGGGAGCATTTATATTTTTCTATCAAGATTTATATTTTTCTATCAAGAACAATACGCCTAAATCAGTTGAAGTTTATTCAAATACCCCGCTTAAATCATTTTCTCTGCTAGTTTGCATATGAAAAATGCTTAAATACGCCTGTCACCCAAGTATTCAGGGATTTAAATGATTTCAGGTTGGGAATGGATAATCATATTGCTTGCTGTTGTTGTAATACTGATTTGGGGGCCGTCGAAAATCCCTGAGCTTGCTAAAGGACTTGGCAGAGCTAAGGCGGAGTTTGAAAAGGCTTCTAAGGAATACGTCTATGAAACTCCTAAGACTGAAACTGTTACACGTTCTTCTGATGAAGACATGATAATACTAATAGCAAAAGGTTTAGGAGTTGCTACTGAAGGAAAAACTAAGGATGAGATATTTCGAGAAATTATTGCAAATATCAAAGCCATAAAGTCAGAAGCAAAAGCTTAGGCGAGTTCGAGAAGTTCGAAAGGTGCTGGAGGGGTGTCTGAAGAGAGGCCGATGAGTTTTTGGGAGCATATAGATGAACTGATTAGAAGACTTAAAGTTGTTCTTTACACGCTTGTGATTTCAACAGTTGCTATGATGGTTTTGCCTGCTAATATTTTTTTTCTTAATCAACCCAGCCTTTATGAACCTTTAATTGCTCTAATTTTGAGGGCGATAAGAGATCAGGTGCTACCGCCAACCGTCAAATTAGTTGGTATGGAGCTTGTCGCTCCCATTGAGCTTTATCTAATAGCCTCCTTTTTTTTCGGGCTTGCTGTAACGGCACCCATTCTGGCTTATGAAATCTTCAGGTTTATAGATCCAGCATTATACCCTCATGAGAGAAGAGAAATATACCCTTTCTTAACATCCTTTTTAGTTTTGTTTGCAATCGGTCTAGTCTTCGGTTACCTGGTTCTAGTCCCTTATGGTTTAGCTGCCCTTATACCGTTCTTCCAAATTACAGGAGCAGAGTTGTACATTTCTGTCACCAGTTTTTACTATTTTGTCTTCTTTCTAACTTTAATGACTGGACTGATGTTTACATTCCCAGTTTTCCTAACTCTGCTCGTGAAATACGGAATCATTCAGACCCAACTATTGACAAAGAATAGAAAGTACGTATACGTGGCACTTCTAATTCTGGTTTTTTTGGTAACCCCTGGTGAAGGGGGACTAGCAAATTTCATGCTCCTTATTGTTATGATTACACTTCTAGAATCTGGAATTTTATTTGCAAGGCGATATGAAAAGAAAGGGGAAGTTAGACGTCCACAATGGTTTGCAGAAGAAGAAAAATGCAAATTTTGCATGAAGATAATTCCCACAAACAAAACCTTTTGCCCATATTGCGGGAAATCCCAGAAATAAGATTATGAGATATTCTGTTTAGACATTTTAGCTGAATAGAGCCAACTGGCTTTATCATAGGCTCTACATGATCCTGATTTAATTCCTAGAAGGGTTAGCACGCTAACTGCTAATACCTTTACAAACGATATTTAATATGGTTAAAATGTGAAGGTGAAAAGCTTTTATATCAAAAATTCTAATTTGAAATGGGCGATTTAAAATGTCTGAGGGAAGTTCTGAAACGAAAATGACGCGAAGGGATGCGTTAAAAGTTGCCGGTGGACTTGTGGTCGGTGGCGTTGTAGGGGGCTTGGCTGGCTATTTTGCGGCACCTGCGAAAGAAGTTATTAAGGAAGTGGAGGTTCCTGTAACTCCGCCTAAAAGGGAAATCCCGAAAGAGCCTATAAAGGTCGGCGTTTCTTATTGGGCGTCAGGGGCTCAGGCAGCGGCTGGTTGGCATTTAGGTGTAGGCGCTGAGATAGCTGCTGACTGGATCAACGCTGAAGGAGGCATCTTGGGAAGAAGAATTCAAGTATTGGTAGGTGATGAGACAGCCGGAGCTGCTGAGATGGTTAAGCTTTATCGTAAATGGGTTACAGAAGACAAGGTTGAGTACGTGATAGGGGTAAACGCATCTTCAACAGCGATTGCCGCAGCACCTGTGTTTGAACAGGAGCTTCATGTTCCATGCATGATAGGTGCTGCAACCTCTTGGAAGCTATTCGAGGAGGTTATTCCAAATCCAGTGTATGTCTTCAGAATAGTCAATAACAATGCATTAGAAATTACTGCGACGCTAAAGGTAATGAGGCAACAATGGCCGGATGCGAGAAGAATTGCTGAAATAGAGCCTGACTACGCTTACGGAAGGGAAAGCAGTGAGGTATTTAAAGCTGTTTTGAAGAAAGTTTGGCCTCAAGCAGAAGTCGTTTACGAGGGCTGGCCTCCGCTTGGCACTACAGACTACTCAGCTCATATTTCAGCAATTGCCGCGGCTAAACCGGACATAATCTACGGAAGCCTAATAGCTGGCGATGCGATAAACTTCCTGAAACAGGCTGTGGCAGCGGGCCTTCATAAAACATGTCACTTCGCACTTGAAGACGCTGTAATGTCAACCATGAATGAGCTACGTCCAGAGTTCGTTCCAGAGGGAATGGTTTCCTCAGCCAGAACATACTGGTTTGAATATCCACCGAATTTGCCGCTGAATAAGAGATTCGTCGAAGAGGCATTGAAACGGGGAAATAAGTATCCACAGTTTGAGGCAGTCATGACTTGTGCAAGTCTCTACGCTTACAAGTTGGCTGTTGAAAAAGCTTATGCGGCTAAGGGTGAGTATCCCACAGTTGAAGATATAGTTCACAACCTTGAAGGGTTAAGTGTGCTTTCACCCGGGGGCTATCGACATATACGCAAAGATCACGAAGGTTTCGGAAACGTAGTGGTTGGAGTTGTCAAGTACAGTACAAAGTATCCTTTCGGGTACGTTTTAGATCCGCTATATGTCTTTTCTCCAGACGAGTACGTTAAACCTGAAGGCACGAAAATGATAGACTGGATAAATTCATGGTGAAACCATTGATTTCTTTGACTTCTTTGGCCACCACCATATTAACCGGCCTCTTTTTTTCTGCTATGTTTCTTTTAATATCTCTCAGCTTAAATCTGTTGCGAAGTGTAATTGGAGTTATAAATTTTGCAAATGGCGGTTTTTTCGCTTTAGGAGCCTATACAGCTGTAACAGTTGTAGGTTTTATGCAGGCCATAGCCCTTCCAATAGAAATGTGGTATTTAGGTTTAGTTGGGGCAGGCATTGTACTAGGGCTTCTAGGAGTCTGTGTTGAGTTAGGCTTACTTAGACGAACTTATGTAGAAGGGGAGGAGATTTATCAACTTTTGTTAACATATGGTTTAGGATTGGTTATATACGATGTAATAAAAGGTGTTTGGGGTGTTTTTCCATTAACAATTCCACAGTTATACCTGCATATGGGTTTCATTCCAATAGGCGATTTTGGCTTCCCCGCCTATAATATACTCGTGATTCTAAGTGGTTATGTAATAGCTTTATTGTTATGGTTTTGGGTTTACAGAACAGCGTCTGGTAGACTAATAAGGGCTGCCGCCACTGACAAAGAAATGAGCAGAGCCCTGGGAATAGACGTTAAGAAACTGTACACTCTTGCCTTTGCAGTAGCCATTATACTGGCAGGGTTAAGTGGTGCCTTAGTTATTCCAATAAGGAGTGCTGTGCCAGGAATGGGAACCGATGAAACCATCGTTGCATTGGCTATAATAGCAATAGGCGGCCTTGGGAGTCTTAAAGGTGCATTTGTAGCATCCCACTTGATAGGTATTGCCAGGGCATTCGGCATAGGCTATTTTCCCGAGATAGAATTAGCCATAGTTTTTATTGTAACGGCTATTGTGCTCGTGGTCAGACCCACAGGACTTTTTGGTAAGGAGGAGAAAAGACTATGAGCATTGGGCTTATGCGTGTATCCTATAAAAATTTACGTCTAATAGGTGTTTATGCATGTCCTCTCGTTTTGTTAATACTCGCGCCTTTCCTATTAAATCCTTACTGGTTATTCGTTGTAGGTTTCTCTATAATTATGGCCATTACAGGCATAGGCTACAACCTAGTTTTAGGATATAACGGATTACTTTCTTTAGGCCACGGGGCCTTTTTTGGAATTGGGGCATATTCAGTGGCCCTCCTAATGAGATATGTAAACATTCATTCTTGGGAGGTTCTCCTATTATTAGCTATAGCCTTCTCGGTTTTGTTTGCTGTTGCAGTTGGTTTTTTATGTTTAAGACACATAAAAATTTACTTCGTTTTAATTACGTTAGCTTTTAACCAGGTTGTTTTCGCTCTAACTTATAAGCTTTATTGGTTAACTCGGGGAAGTGATGGCCTGACAGTACCGGCGCCCAGCATTTTTGGTGTTACTCTAAATGTCTCTCGAACAGAATTCATTAGCTATTACTTTTATTATTACATTCTTGGGCTTTTTATTTTATTAACGGTTATAATGTGGGTTATCACCAACTCTCCGTTCGGAAAAACTATAAAAGCCATAAAAGATAATGCCACGAGAGTTGAATTTTTAGGTTTACCTGTTCGGAAATATAGGCTTGTTGCATTCGTAATCTCAAGTATTTATGCAGGCATAGGCGGAGCTTTATTCGCAGTTTACAATGGGTTTATAACCCCTGACTTTACCAGCTTCCTCTTCTCAGGAGAAATCGTTTTCTTCACTCTTTTAGGAGGTATTGGCGTTTTCTATGGTCCA
>JAVZIQ010000032.1:0-19696 GCA_038871175.1 Bathyarchaeia archaeon
AGGAGACCAGTCGTCGTTTTCATATTTTTTCCTATCGCTTTCATTTCTGAAGTCAGGCATATCATATGGTTTGCCATCTTCCAGAGCACTTTTCCAGGCAAGTATTCCAACAGAACTCATTGTAACACCTCTGTAAACATCAAGAAATGGCTGTGTTTTTTTTCTGATTGCTTCTGCAAAATACACATTTACCCAGAAATCTCCCCCACCATGGCCTGCCCTTGATGCAATCTTGCCCATTTTGGGCCATTCTGGAACATAAGTTTTTTCAAGAAGTTGTCCTTTCTTCCTTGTCCATTCTTCATGCCACACCCTGATAAGTCCTGGACCAAAATATCCGGGACCGCGTGTAATTTCCATTGCTCCTGTCTCTCCGTGGATTCTGTACCAGTTGCTATGACCTGGTAGTACCAGCCCGAATAAACGAAAGACAGCGCCATTATCCATCCTGCACAATATCACAAAACCAGGGTCTCCTCTTCTTGCAGTGTGTTTGTTAATTGATGGCCTTGCAATTGAAAGTGCATTGACCTTTACAGGCATTCTTTCAGTAATATAGACCAGGGGAGCAAGAGCATGTGTACAATAGTATGTTGGTGGCGTCCAGTTTCTCCAGTGATTCTGCCCTGGTGAAAGGGAACATCTTGATTCTGGTGACATTGGATGATTGTATTCACCTTCAGCATAAGTCACTTCCCCAATTTCTCCACTTTGATACAATCTTTTCATTTCCATGTTGAAAACTGTGAAAGGATAAAGGCTTGGTCTGAAATAATCAAAACTATCTATGCTTTTAGAGATCTCTTCATCGGAGATCCTGACTACATGGAAATAGACGTCAACAAACACCTAACATATGGTAAGGCTAAGGAAGCCCTTCTGAAAAAGCGTTTTGAGACACAAAGCTTAAGCAGCGCCGACACAACATTCTTTTCGGTTTCTGACGGCGAAGCAATTTTAGGTTTTATCCAAAGCCTCTTCCTTCCCTTCGGCTCAGGGTTAATATCTCTAGGTTTTCCAGTGCAAAGCCGAGGTTATGGGTTTGCTAAAAATGCCCACCTGCCAAATAGTCCAGCTCCTAGAAAAAGGCCTCTTACCACGCTTTCAATACTTGGCGTTAAAGCCTCTGAAAAAGTCCATTTAATTGGCTGTGCAGGCGGAGACTGGAGGCCTCAAATACACGCTAGAATATATGAAAACCTATTTGTTTACGGCATGAGCCTAGAAGAGGCTCTTAAGGCTCCAAGGTTTATCTATAACGAAAGCAACAATTTATTAGTTGAATCGGGAATGCCTAAACCATGCCATCCCACATTAACTGTTAAACATTTCGACAAAATAGGATTAGCCCATGTGGCTGTAAAAGATTCAAAGAAAAAATTAACATATTTCGCCGCGGATCCCAGAAGTGAGGGCAAAGCATTAGCCCTATAAAAACCATAAAATTTCTGAAATTTTTCAATTTTGTACATTAATAGGAGCCCGCAGCTTTGAATGGCTTTTCCTCTAAACCGTTCAATAATAAATGTTAATAACAAAAGGTAACATTTTTAAAGAAAAAGAAATAATTGCCATATCCAGTTTCAGTTTAAACCGCTTATCAATAAAGCTGCCGGAGGGTGGAATGGATAATTTAATATTGGTCATGGAAGGCGGAGGGATTACCTTTAAAAAAAGTTTTTTGAAGCCAAATCAGACTGGACATAGGTGGCTCTTACTTTCTGCAGCATTAGTCACAATGATGGTAATCAGCATATATCAGTATTCTTGGTCCCTTTTTGCAACAGGCTTAAATGTAGAGTTAAAGTGGGAGATGACTGTTATTCAGTTAGCATTTGTTTTGTTTACTTATGCTGCAACATTTGTTCAGCCCTTTTCAGGCTGGTTTGCCGATAAGTATAATTCCAGGAACACTGCAATGCTTGGAAGTTTACTCACGTTTTTAGGGTTTTCTGCATGTTCAATTGTAAATTCTCCTTTAACGTTATACTTATACTACACTTTGGGTTCAGTTGGCGTTGGGATTCTTTATGGTTTATGCACAGCAGTGGCGGTTAAGTGGTTTCCCGATAGAAGGGGACTTGCAACTGGACTTGTAACCTTTGGCTTCGGAGGAGGCACCATGTTCTTTAACCTTTTGATTCAATCACTTATTTCAACATATGGAGTGAAAAACGCCTTTCTTTACGTCAGCATAATAATGTTAGTTGCCACAATGCCGTTTGCCATTATTTGCAGGTTTCCAGATTCTCGGCCGCAGCAAGTGTCGGGGCAGCCGCTTCAAATCTCTGAAAAGATGGGAAATGAAAGGGATTGGGTGTGGTTTAGGATGATTAGAACATATCAGTGGTGGCTGATATACATAACATTCACAGTTATTGCAGCTATAGCCCTTCTCTTTGGTGCACAGATCAAACCCTTGGCTATAGAACTTAAAATACCTGAAAGCACACTGAACCTGACCCTTGTTCTTTTCCCATTAGCTAACGGTTTCAGCAGAATTTTGGGCGGATGGCTTTCCGACCGCATAGGAAGACAGGTAACTGCAACTTTGTTTTATGCCTTGTCAGGCATATTTATGGTGCTCCTAGGATTTTTCGGTTCATCCGCCTTCGGCTTCTCCATATTTGTAACACTCTCCATTCTCTTTGCAGGAGCAGTTTTCGCATTTAATCCCCTATTTATAGGAGAATTTTACGGATCTAGATATGCAACAGTAAATTATGGAATAACCTATACGGCCAAGTCGTGGGGGGGACTCATAGCAGGCTATTTAACATCTTGGTTGCAAACTACATTCGGAAGCTATTCCTATTCCATACTCGCCCTAGGAGCCGCAGCTCTAATATCAGCAGCCCTAGTTAATCCATATTTACTTAAAAATCCAAAAGAATTTACAAAAACCGAAATTAGAAAGAGCTCAACCAATTTGGTGGAAGAGTAAACTCCTTTAACGATTCGTGGCGTGTTGATAGTTTCAGCTATAAGAAACTATTCAAAAAGGTTATATTGGGCTGGAACTATTTTGGTGTATTTGCGGGTGTAATGTGATGCAAGGTGACCGTCAAATTCCAATCTAACATGGAAAATTGGCTTGGCACAGACTACCGCCCGCTAGAATTTGAAAATGAGATCCGTGTATTCTGGGAGAAAAACAGGTTAAATGAGAAGCTGATGGCTTATAGGGAGAAGGTTAACGTTGGAGTATGCGGGTGGGTTGAAGGGCCTCCAACCTTGAACGGTGTGCCACATGTGGGCCACGCTAGAGGCCGCATTATAAAGGATTTGTTTTTCAGATGGAAGACGATGCAGGGGTATTTTGTGCCTTTCTGGGCTGGTTGGGACTGTCAGGGCTTGCCTGTGGAGCTTGAGGTTGAAAGGCTTTTAGGCGTTAAGAACAAGCGGGAGCTTTTGGAAAGGGTGGGGGAGGAACGTTTCATAGAAGAGTGTAAGAAGGCTATTATGCGCTATCATAAGGAGTGGGTTGAAGCAGACAGAAAGCTTGGAATATTCATAGACCAGAATAGGGCTTATTGGACTTATCTGGACAACTATATAGAAAGGGAGTGGCAGTATCTAAAAAGGGCATGGGATCAAGGCCTTCTAGAGGAAGGCCACTACGTTGTTGCCTACTGTCCCGGATGCCAAACAAGCCTAAGCAGCGCTGAAGTAGGCTATGAAGGCTCCTATAAAGAGGTTGAAGATCCATCTGTCTACTTCAAGTTTAAGCTTTCGGGCAGCCTTAACGAGTACTTTCTAGTATGGACAACTATGCCCTTCACAATTATAACGGACATGATGTTGGCTGTTCACCCTGAAGCCGAATACGCCAAAGTGGATGTTAACGGAGAGAAGTGGATAGTTGTAAGGCAACGCTTAGAACCTTTGATGCAGGAGCTCGGCGTGGAAAAATACGATGTGGCTGAAACATTGTGGGGTAAAAGCCTTGAAGGCTTAAAATACTATTATCCATTAAAGGACATTATTCCAAGACAAGCTGAGCTTGAAAGACATCCTCTTGTTCACAGGGTTGTCTGCGAAGAGTTCGTCGACGTTAACACTGCAACTGGGGTTGTACACCTTTCCCCTGGAAACGGGGAGGAAGACTTCGCCGCAGCCTTGAAAAGAGGCGTTCCAGTCTTCGCCCCATTTGACGATGAGGCTAAATTCACAGAGGAGGCCGGCGCATTCAGCGGAGTTTTCGCCAGAGACGCTGATGGAATGGTTATTGAGGAGCTACGCAGGAGGGGCCTAATAGTTAAGGTTAAAACCATAAGGCATGAGTACCCAACGTGCTGGCGCTCTCACCATAAGCTTGTCTGGCTTGCAAGAAGGGAGTATTTCATAAGGACAGATAAGATTAAAGAAAAAGTTTTAGAAGCAGCTGAGAAGGTTGAATACTTTTTTGAAGCTCCAAAAAACCGGTTCATATCCTTCCTGAAAGAGGGAAAACCCTGGTGCATTTCAAGGGAACGCGTCTGGGGAGCTCCCCTTCCAATATGGAAATGTGAAAAGTGCGGGGCTAAAACCCTGATATCAACCAAAAAGGAGCTTATGGAGAAGGCTTTGGAAAGGCCTGAAGAAAACTTTGAGCTTCATAAGCCATGGATAGATCGTGTGAAGATAAAATGCGACATTTGCGGAGGCTTAATGCATAGAGAACCCTTCGTCCTTGACACTTGGCATAACAGCGGCGCTTCACCCTATGCAAGATTTACAGATGAGGAATTCCAAAGATATGTGCCTGCGGGTTTCCTCACAGAGGGGATAGACCAAACCCGAGGGTGGGCAAACTCGCTTCTCCTAGAACATGTAATCTTAACAGGCAAAGCTGAACCTCCATATAGGGCTTTCCTCTTTCAGGGGTTAACACAGGACGCGCAGGGCAGGAAAATGAGTAAAAGCCTTGGAAACATAATAGAGGTTAACAGCCTTCTTGAAAAGGTATCCGCAGACGTCTGCAGATTCTACCTTATGAGAAAATGTTCACCCATAGAGTTTATGAACTTCGACTTAAAAGAGCTGAGTAGACGTCCATACCAAGTGCTTTCAACCCTCTACCACCTGAACAGGTTCTTCATACAGAACGCTGAATACGACAGATATAGTCCCGACAAGCACACGCTTGAATGGGCGAGGCGGAACAACCTGCTGAAAAAGCCGGACTTATGGCTTATCTCAAAGCTTCAAAAAATAATAGAAGAGTACACGGCTTGCCTGGAGAAATGCGAATTCAATACAGCCTTAGCTGAAATTGAAAGCTTCCTAATTGAAACCATAAGCCGCCTCTACGTTCCCATGATAAGAAAAGAACTGTGGACAGATGACCCTGAAACATTAAACAGGAGACTAGCAATATATACAACCCTATGGCACACATTAAAAACCGTTACAATCCTCTTCAACCCTGTAACGCCATTCCTATGCGAAGCCCTTTACCAGAAAATTTACAGAAAACTCGACCCAACCCTTCCAGAATCAATAAACTTTGAAAGCTGGCCCCATCCTGAAGCTGAAATGAGAAACAAAACATTAGAGGAGGATTTTGAAAACGTTATAAAATGCATTTCAGCAGTTTACTCTGCAAGACAGACGGCAAAGCTGAAAAGAAGATGGCCTCTCCGAAAAGTAATAGTTGTTGCTCCTGAAAAAGTATGCAAAGCCCTCCAAAACCTAAACGAAGTCTTCCTCGAACTTGCAAATGTTAAAGAAGCAGAATACCTTCAAGAGCTCCCTGAAAAAGTTAAAGCTGAAACAAAATATGGAAAATGGACTCATACCACTGAAAAAGAAATAGAAATATACCTAGACCTATATAGAGACGAAAAACTTATTGGAGAAGGATTAATGCGTGACATAGCAAGAAGGGTTCAATCCCTAAGAAAAGAGCTGGGCTACATACCTACAGAAATACTTGAAACAGTTCACATTGCAGGACTCGAAGAAGAAAACGTTAAGCTTCTACAACCATTTCTCGAAGAGATGGCTGAACTGGTCCGTGCCAAAAAAGTCCACATCCACAGCAGCATCCCGCAAAAAGAAGAAAAATGGCATGAAAACTACCTAGATGAAAAGAAAATCTACATAGCCATAGAATAAGATGAAAATTGAAAAATCTCTTCTTAAAATAATATTTCAAAATTGCATGTTTATAAAAGAAAAAGGATAAAACCGAAAGCGCTAAATGCTGTCCCAGACCCTTCTCCTCCTAAGAAAGCGGGGCCGGTAGTTCAGCGGTATGAACGCCGCCCTCGCACGGCGGAAGTCGCGGGTTCAAATCCCGCCCGGTCCACCTTAAACGAGAATACCAAGGCAAAAAATAAGGTCAATTAAGTGCATTTTTGTGACGGACTCACAAATACCTTATAAACATTCACAGATTTAGGGGGAGAACTATTCCGGCCAGTTTTCCTTACTAACATTGAAAATAGTATGGTTACAAATAAATTTCTGAATGTGCCGGTGGTAAGCAAAATGGCAACTTGTACGTTAACAACAGCGAGAAAATGCATATAGCCGTATTTCAAAAATCCAAGTGGCATAATAATGAAGGCATCCCCAGCGTAAGGCTTGCCAAAGCGGAGGAGCTTAAGGTTGGGATTTTTCGTTTAGGATATGTTGAAAAAAAGCTACATTCTTTCAGGGGGTGTTATTCCTATGAGGCTCAGGGCGTTTCTTAAAACTATGCGTACCGCGTCAACCATTGCTAGCCTCGCGTCGCTTAGCTCTGGTGTTTCAGCCTTTATAACTGGAAAGGCGTTGTAAAAAGTGTTGAATTTGTCGGCTAGTAAGTTTGCGTATTCAGCTATTAGGTTTGGCTTTAGCAGCTCTGAAGCTTCAATAAAGGTTTCTGGGAAGCTTGCCAAAGCGTAAACAATTTCATGTTCAAGCTTCTCCTTTAAAGAGGCATATGATGGTTTTTCCGGTTTTCTTGCAGCCTTATTCATTATGCTGCATGCCCTAGCGTGGGAGTACTGAATATAAGGCGCACTGTTTCTCTCAAAGTTTAAAACTTTATCCCATTTGAACTCCACTGGCTTAGCTGGGTCAACTTCTACGAGAGCGTAGCGCACAGCGCCCACTCCGACAATTTCAGCCACTTTTCTCTTCTCATCCTCTGAAAGCTGGGGTGAACGCTTTGAAACTTCCACGTATGCTCTTTCCACAGCTTCTTCCATAACCTCGTCAAGAGTTATGTAACGTCCTCTCCGGCTTGACATTTTGTAACCTGGCAAAGTTACAAGGTTGTAGGCGAAGTGCACATGGTTTTCTGCATAATTTTTGAATCCTAAAGCATAAAGCGCTATTTTAAGCTGCAACTGGGCGAGAGACTGCTCCATGCCTATGACGTTTATGCATTTCTCCGCCCTCTCAAACTTCCAAAGAGTGTAGGCTATGTCCCGTGTAGTGTAAAGCGTTGTCCCATCAGCCCTGACAAGGGTTAAGGATGGAACTTCATAGTCGCTTCTAAGGCCAAGCCTATCCTTCAAATTTAGATCCTCAACAACTTTTTGAGCAAAAAATTCTAAGACACCCCCCACAGTTAAAACGTAGGGGGTCTGCTTAAGCCTTAAAAGAACCTCTCCTACAAGCCCACTCCAAACTAAGTCGCTTTCCCAGTCCCAAGAGTCATAAGAAACTCCCGCCCGATTTAATGTCTCTCTGAAGCCTTCAAGGCAGAGTTGGCTTACCTCCCTTATAAGCTGCTTAGCCTCATCCCTGCCCTCCTCGTAAGCCCTGTTTAAAGCGTTAATGACGCTTTCAGGATCTTCATCTGCCCCTATCTTTCTTAGAAGCTCTTCGAAAAGCTCTGGATATTTGCTTTTAAGCTCAAAGGCTATGGAAACCCATTCGTCCAGCATCCTGTTAATCCTCATAACCTCCTCATCTCCTCCAGAGACCGTCTTGGCACGTTCAAGTTCTTTTTTTAGACGGTTTATTTCAACCAGACAGCTTGTTATTGTGTAGATTTTGCCTATAAAATGGTCTGGCTTTTCACGTGGTTTAGGCCTTCCAAGCCTTTCATATCCATATGCTATCACTGCAGTCTGCCTTCCAACATCGTCGATGTAGTAGTGGCGGGAGACTTCATGACCTCTCAATGTGAGCATGCGAGCAACTGAATCTCCAAGCATAGGGTTTCTAGCCTGCCCAATGTGTATGGGATGAAGCGGGTTAACACTCGTATGCTCAACTATAATTTTAAGAGTGGAAGGGGCCTTGACAAACCCGTAGGCTTCGTCAAAAAACCTCACAGACTCCACAGTTAAGGCTGAAAGCTTGGAAAAGTCTGCGTGAAAGTTTATGTAGCCTCCGACAGCAACAGCATCCCTAACAAGTGAAAACTCGGCCCTATCCATAGCCTCTACAATTTTTTCAGCCAATTTAGAAGGCTTTTCTTGGATATCCCTTGCAAGATCAAAGCATATTGAGGAGGCTAGCTGGCCGAACTCCCAGGATGGAGGTTTTTCCAAAACAAACTTCTCGAAAACTTTGCCTGCTAAAACCTTTAGAACAGCCTGCCCAAGCAGGTCTTCACATTCCCTTCGAAACTCTGCCAAAGGATTCTCTGAAACCATCAATTGACAGCACCTTCTAAGGCAATCAACCTAAAGAATGTGGAACACCTAAATATATCTTAGACACATCTAAAATCCCAGCTCAACGTAAACATGATAAATTTTAAAGTTAAAGTTTATGAGGGAATAGACTTAAGTTAAACTCTATGGAAAACTTCAACCTTAAAGTTGCCGGAGCCCTCATATTCATAGGAGCAACACAATTCATACTATGCATGATTATTGCAGAAGCACTTCACCCCAACTACAGCGTAAAAGAAAACTACATAAGCGATCTCGGCGTTGGACAAGCAGCACCAATCTTCAACGCTTCTGTCATAACGCTTGGCATAACGGTTTTAGCTGGAGCCTACCTAATTCAACGTGTTAAACACTACAAAATCTTCACAACTCTTCTAGTTCTCTGCGGAGCAGGCACAGCGGGAGTCGGCCTTTTTCCAGAGAACTTCGGCATAATCCATACAGCAGCATCACTCTTCGCTTTCCTTTTCGGAGCCTTATCCGCAATAGCCGCATATAAAATACAGAAGCCACCCATATCCTATTTTTCAATAATCCTAGGAGTTTCATCTTTAGCTGCCCTAATTCTATTCGGGTTAAATATACACTTAGGTTTAGGAAAAGGAGGAATGGAGCGTATGATAGCCTATCCAATTCTGCTTTGGGCCATAGGCTTCGGAGGACACCTAGTAGCCTACAAAAGCTAAAAAGCGAATGAGGCATAATTCAGGCTTCTCCTTTTTCTATTATTACCTACTTTCAAAACAAACAAAAATAACTCATCATCCTATGCTATCATTTCTCAATATGCTTAAATGTCTTTGAACAGTTTTCGCAATGTTCCTTCTTAACGGGCCCGAGGGGATTTGAACCCCTGTTCTCCGGCTTTCTTCCTTAATCTAGCCCGGAGGCTTACGCACCATTTTTGGTTCGGCGCCTTAATCCGTGCTGGGCTACGGGCCCAGAAAATAAGTGGGCTTTGTTGAAATTAATTGTTGCTGTAGGCGTTTTAGGGTTCTATGAGTTCTTCGTTTATCCACCATGCTTTTTTCTTTCCAGATTTTTCTCCTGGATAATATTCTATTATTTGTTTTCCAAGCTGTTTTTTTGATGCTTTCTCTATTCTTTTCAGCCTATTCAGGATTAGCCACCTGTTTGTTTTTAGGTATTCTGCCAGTTCAGGAGTTGTTGCGCCTTTGTAATGGATTAGGTAGTCTATTATTTTTTGGTCTAGTTCGTCTCGGCAGAAATCATGGGGGTTTGTTCTTCCACGTTCATATGTAAGAATTTCCAGATCTGCCAAATATTTTCTAATCTGGGATAGTTCAGCCTCCATTTTCTCCATTCTCTTTTCTAACTCTTGAATTTTGTCTGGTTTAGGCGTTTTTTCAAGTTTTTCCATTATTGCATCCCTTATGAACGTGCTTCTTTCGCCTTCAGGAACCCTTAGAGCCATCTCTCTGTAGACTTCTTCTGGAATTTTAACTGAAACCACTTTAAACTCGTCCATAGGCCTTTCACATGTATTATTATGTTGCCAATTTCTATTTTTTCCGGAAATCTTTTAAAAGCTTGAGGGTAAACTCTAAACCGAGGCTTGTTTCAGAGTGGTATGCTATGCCTAGAAAAACCACAATTTCCCTAATTAAATGTGATGTAGGGTCTCTTGCAGGTCACCATGTGGTTCCGAAACCGTTAATTAGCATTGCTGAAGAAAATCTGAAAAAGGCGGAGGAGAAGGGTGTTATAAATAGCCATTACGTGTTCAATGTTGGAGACGACCTTGAGCTTTTAATGGTTCACGAGAAGGGCGAGTCAAACCCTGAAATCCACAAGCTTGCCTGGAACATTTTCCAGGAAGCCGCGGACAAAGCCTTGAAGCTTAAACTATACGGCGCTGGACAGGACCTTTTGAAAAACGCTTTCAGCGGGACAGTCCGCGGGCTTGGACCTGGAGTGGCTGAAATGGAGATTGAAGAAAGAAGATCAGACCCCATATTGGTATTTGCAGCTGATAAAACCTCTGCTGGAAGCTTTAATCTTCCCCTCTTCAGAATTTTTGCAGATCCCATGAACACAGCAGGCTTAGTTATAGACCCAAACATGGCTGGAGGATTTAAATTTGAAGTTTTAGACGTTAAAGAAAGCAAAACCGTTACATTGAAATGTCCTGAAGAAATGTATGAATTAATAGCCTTAATCGGAACGGTGGAACGTTACCTTATTTCCAGAATATGGCGCGCTAGAGACAACCTATTATGCGCCTCAAGCAGCGTGACACGCCTCTCACTTATAGCTGGAAAATACGTGGGAAAAGACGACCCAGTTATGATGGTGCGTGCACAGCACGGCCTGCCAGCCGTTGGAGAGATCCTAGCAGCATTCATGCACAGCTACCTCGTTTCAGGGTGGATGAGGGGAAGCCATTGGGGCCCCCTTATGCCAGTAGGATTAAAAGATGCAAAATGCACGGTTTTCGACGGGCCTCCTAGAGTAGTGGCTCTAGGCTTCCAGGTTTCAGAAGGTCGAATGGCAAGCGGAGATGATGGAAAGCCCATGATTGCAGACTTATTCGATGACCCAGCCTTCAGCCTTGCAAGGCGTGAAGCCGTCAAATACGCCTCAATGCTTAGGCGCATGGGCGAGTTTGAACCATCCCGACTAGGCGTTGAAGCTATGGAGTACACATCCCTTCCCCAGGTTCTCCAAAAACTAAGGGACAGGTTTAAGCCCATCTAAACAAGCTAAAGCCATGTGGTCGCCCGGCAAACGGTTAACAATATAACTTCACAGATCCCTCTCCGAAAAAATAAGCACACCTTAAAATTTTCCTTTACAAGTAGTTTATAGGCTAGAGCTTAGAGGGTTCATGTTAACTTTTTATTAAACTGTAAACATCAATTCTGATAAATAAGCAGGGCTGAGGCTTAGGGGTTGACTGTTGAAAGGCTTTCAACAGGGGTGGAGGCGCTCGACAGAATGCTTGCAGGGGGGATTCCAAGAGGTTTCGCTGTAGCCGTCACTGGCGAGCCTGGAACTGGAAAGACTATTCTGTGTATACATTTCATAGCTCAAGGCGTGGTTGACGGGGATAGATGCATATATGTAACAACTGAAGAGAGCAGGGATTCCATAATAACCCAGGCTGGACAGTTCGGCTTCGACTTTTTTAGCGCTTTTAAAAATGGCAAACTCGTAATAATTGATGCCCTTATGGGAACCGAAGACCAGTGGACTATAAAGTCGCTTAACGTTGAAGAGCTTGTCGGAAAGGTTATTGAGGCAAAGAAGACTTTGGGTTATGGAAGAGCTCGTCTTGTAATAGATTCCCTTTCAGCCTTTTGGCTTGACAAGCCAGCCATGGCTCGTAGGCACTCCTACTTCGTTAAGAAAGTTCTTTCAAAATGGGACTTCACTATTTTAGCCACTTCACAGTACGCAATAACAACCTCTGAGGCTTTCGGCTGGGGAGTAGAGCACATTGCAGATGGAATAATAAGGTTTAGACGTTTTGTTAGAAAAGGAGTTTTAAGAAGGTACATTATTGTCGAGAAAATGAGGCAGACACCCCACAGCCTTCAAATGCACGAAATAGCTATAGAGCATGGAAAAGGCCTCCTAATCCTCGGGCCAGTTGAGGAGAGAAGGGAAGATTTGGCACTGCCTAGAAAAGTTGCGGAGAAAATCCAAAGATCGGCTGAGAGAAGAGATGTCGAGCTTCCAGGACATAGCTGAAGAACACTATAAAAGGCTGGACGTTAAAAGAGAAATCCTGGACTTTTGCAGGGATAGATGGGTTGCCGTACACTGCAAAGATGCAGAAGGCAATTTAATTTTCAGAAGATATTTTAAGGGTAAACCCATTACTTTTGAAGCTTTAAAAGATTTCTCAAGACTTTTCAAATGGCTGGAAAACATCAGATCCGTATATGCTACTGCCAACAAATACTATAAAATAAAAAGCAGAGAAGACGTTTCCACATTATCAAATGTTCATCTATGCACTCCAACATGGGATGTTGACGGGGAAATTTCAAAATGGAGGGAAACCATAGCCGTAACAGGACAGCTTATCTCCCTCATAGAAAGAGAAGGTGTGCAAAAATCAGTTTACGCAAAATGGTCTGGAAACGGATGTCACATCCACATAAACGAAGAAGCCTTTTCGGAAAACTCCCTAAGCAAGGCCCATCCCTTGGACTTGGCGTACGCCACAGTAGAATACGTGAAGCTTAAATTTACATCAGAAATTTCCAACACTCTAAAAGTGGAAAACACTGTTGTCGAAAACAGAATGGATCCTGGAAGAGTTTTCACATCGCCCCTAAGCCTACACCGCACATTAAACGCTGTATGTATATGCATGAAGCCAAACGAGCTTGACAGCTTTTCACCTGAATGGACCCAACCATTCCGCTTCAGACACAATCCAAGCTGGCGAGAAGCAAGGAGAGGCGAAGCAGACGAGCTAGCTCTAAAAGCCTACCAGAATATTGGGGGCTACCCACTAAAAAGGCCTACACGCACAAGAAAGACTAAGAGGCTAGATCAGCAAATAAGCGAGTGGCTTAAAAAAGGATAGACAAACGTAAACAGAAAGCTAATGAAAGTGGAAAACTAAAACTTAACATACTCTATGTTGGAAACAGCATTTTCTAGTTCTAAAACCTGTTAGGTGAAGGATCAGAATTTAGCCTATTATAAGTCAGCTTTATTCCTTTAAACTTGAAAGTTTTAAACTTAACTGCATAAATCTGCAACTTCACCCGTCGGATGGCGCCTCGATATGCATCACTAAACTTAAGGCCTTTATTTTAAGGGTTCTGAGGAAGAAACTTTGGATTCTCCCGTGGCCTATATTCAAGTGAGAGGGCAATCTTTAAAGAGGGGAACAGCAAATTCCATTTTCAACGGCAAATACCGGGATAGTTAAGAGTTTGCTTTGGGTTGGCTTTGAACATGTCCGTAGAAAGAGAAAGTGCTTCCTTCAAATTAAGTGAATAAGGTTAGCAGAATGTAAATCTATATGGAAAGTGGTGTTAAACTTTGAAGATGGCAGTGCTTGTATATGAATATCCGCCTAAGATTGTGGGCGGTTTAGGGACTTATGCAGCTGAAATTACACGTAAGTTTGTTTTGATGGACCATGACGTAACAGTGTTTACTATGAACGATGATGAGGGAAGTCTTCCCACAAGGGAGATTTGGCGTGGCATAGAAATTCACCGTCCAATCCACATTGACATTTCGGATTCCCTTCCAGACGTTGTGGCTGAGGACGTTAGGAAATGGGGTAGGGGAATTCAGCTTTTCTCAAAAATTCTTGTTTACAATTATTTAAGCGCCTCTAAGCTTGTGAATGAGCTTATAGGCAAAGAGAATTTTAAGTTTGACGTAGTTGTGGCGCATGACTGGCTTTCAGTTATAGCTGGAATAACCATAAAGAAGGAAACAGGTTTGCCCCTGATTTTCCACGTCCACTCAACTGAGAAGGGAAGAACCCTCGGCAACGGTTCTGAAGTTGTGAGCAACATTGAGCTTAGAGGTGGAAGAGTGGCTGACATGATTATAACCGTTTCATACGCCATGAAAGATGAGCTCGTAAAACTTGGCTTCCCACAGGAAAAAATAGAAGTTTGCCACAACGGAGTTGACCCTCAGAAATATAACCCCGAAAACATCAGCGCTGAACAAACTGCTAAAGTTAGAGCCTACTATGGCATAAAACCTGAAGAACCCATGATTCTATTCCTAGGAAGGCTGGTAGGCGTTAAAGGAGTTGACAAGCTTATAATGGCTATGCCCCACATCCTTCAGAAAATACCGAACGCAAAGCTTGTAATAGTTGGAGTGGGCGAATTACAGGAATATCTAGTTAACCTTGTTAGAACCATGAAACTTCAAGAATGTGTAAAGTTTAACTTTGAATTCATCACAGAGGAGGAGCGTATACAGCACTACGCAGCATGTGACGTGGCTGTTTTCCCAAGCCTCTACGAGCCCTTCGGAATAGTCGCCTTAGAAGCAATGAGCATGGAAAAACCAGTGGTTGTAGGCGCAGCAGGTGTCAGCGGAATGCGGGAGGTTGTAGTCCCATGCGGAGAAGAGCAGTGCGGCTTCCACATAAACCCAGCCAACCCTGCAGACATAGCCTGGGGCGTTGTAAGCGCCTTGGAAAACCCTGAAAAAAGGAAATGGCTTGGGAAAAATGGGAGGAGAAGAGTTCTAAACGATTTCACCTGGGACAGAATAGCTTATAAAACAGCTGAACTTTATGAAAGAGTTATTAAACGTTAGCTTTAATCCATATCTGAGTTTGTAATAGCCTGAACGGTGAAAAATTGAATTTCTCAACAAACCTTGACATTAGAAAGAGAGTTGCAAGGGAGGCAGCCTCCTTAATATACCATGGAGTTGAGAAGGAGTATAAGCAGGCGAAGCTTAGAGCTGCCAAAAATTTAGGCGTCCATTTCCTTCCCTCAAACTTTGAAGTGGCAATAGAACTGGATCGCATAGCCGAGGAAAGCGAGGGTTCGGAACGTCTCCAACGCCTCATAAGAATGAGAATTGAAGCCCTAAAACTGATGAAAATTCTAGAAAAATTCAACCCTAAACTTGTGGGAAGCGTCTGGAGAGGGACCATACACCGTGAAAGTGACATAGACATAACAGTTAAACACAGCCATCCTGAGGAAATTCTTAAAATTTTAAGGCTGAAAAAGTTTAATGTTGTAGAAAGCAAATGGGATAAGGTTACAAAGAAAGGCGGGAAAAAAGAAGCCTTCCACATAATTTTAGAGTTGCCCATAAAAGAGAGAGCAGAGATAACGGTGCGAAGCCCAGAAGAGGAAAGCCAAAAAGAACGCTGCGAAATCTTCGGAGATATCATAACAGGTTTAGACGTTCAGGAACTGGAAAGCCTGCTCGCTGAAAACCCTTTGAAAAAGTTTACACCCTTATAGTTTTCAAGACGTTTAAATAAGCGTTCAGCTATAAATGCTATAGCGTTAGAGAAGGAAAAAACGTGGAGTTCGACAGGGAAACCTTCAAAAAGCTTTTCCCAAACCTGGCAAGGGAAATGGATCTAGAGGAAAGCAGAGTTTCCCTAAACGCACTGAGAACTGAAAAAGAGGATGGAGAAAAAGCCTCATCCTCAGGAATGTTTGTCAACTACAACCCAGACGTTATCGACTTTATCCGCAGATGCGACACCGAGGAGCAGGCGGAGGAAATAATAGCCTTCATGGAGAAAAGAGGTGAAATAAAAGGGGAATACGCGGAAAAACTTAGAAAACAGCTTAAAGAGAAAGGTGTTAGAAGCTTCGGGTCGAAAAAGGAGGATAACTACTACCTTAAACGTGCTAGACTATTTTAGCCTTTCACTCTTTAAACCTGTTCAGGAGGCACTTTATTAGGGGTATAAGCCCTATGATATTTTAGCCCCTTAGCTTCTAGTCGTCTGGCAACATGTGGATAAAGAATTAACTCTTCCACCTCGATTTCTTCAGCTAGGCTTTGGCTAATCTTAGAAACTCTTTCTACAAGAGTGTTTAAGCTTTTTCCTGTTGAAAAAGAAGCCATAACAGAAGGGTGGCAGCTTACCCCCGCATCAACCAAGTTTTTAAGTGCTTTAAGCTGTAAACGGAAGCCTTCAGGAACGGCTCCGGTAAGCATGGCAAACTCCATCTCATTGCATCCTTTCAAAGAAACCCTCACGTGGACATAATCATAGCGGGCTAGGCTTTCAGCATACTTTTCATCATGTGCTATTAATATTCCGTTAGTTTCAAGGATGAAGCTGTAACCCTTGCCTTTAAGATTTTCAAGAAGTCCAAGCAGATGTGTTTTTCCAATTGTTGGCTCCCCGCCGCTCACCCTTAGCAGATTCAAACCACGCTTTTTGGCAAGAGAAACCATGCCCTGCGCAATTTCAGCCGAGGAATAAAACCTTCCAAAACTACGAGGCTGATTCATGATTTTGTCTGAAACCCAGCAAAAATGGCAAAGCAACCCACATCCTACACAGTCAGCTGTGACAATTCCCCCATACCATCTGGCTGGCCTAATGCGATAGTACTTTTTCTCCTGCCCATCTTTAAATGTCCGTGTTACAATTTTTTCCACGGCTAAATGTCTCCTAACAGGGTCATACGGCAAACTAGAATCTCCTCAAGCAATTAAAGATTTAACAAGGCTAAATGAATATTTTTATTTGCAATTTGTTAGAGAGGCCTTCGAGTGGAGCTGAAAATTGGGCAGGTTTTAACCAACCGCGAGATTTCAAGGCTTTTCGGCGTATGCGCCCGTAGAGGGATAAGATACAGTGGAAGTCTAAAAACTGATATAAAACATGTCGTTTTAATAACTGCTTTACATAAAAAACCTGAAGAGCATATTCAAAATCCCTATGTAGACAGGGTGGAAGGCTTATACCTATATTACACTGGGGAGGGACGAATCGGGGACCAGAAAATGCAGAGGGGGAACCTTGCTCTTAGAAGGCAAATGGAGGAGAAATACCCTGTTTACGTCTTTGAAAAGAAGGGCCCTGGAAGATATTGTTTTCTGGGAAACTACAACGTAGCATCCTTTAGAGAGGAAGCCCAGCCCGACGCCCGGGGAAATTGGAGAAACGTCTTCCTTTTTAAGCTTGTAAAGCGTCCAGAAACATAAGGTTAATGGTGTGTTGGGGACTGAAATATTAAAAGTAAATAAATAGGTCCTTAAATATTAAAAAAGCAAGATTTCAAAGGTCTGTTGGAGGAAAACTATTGAGAGGAAAAGCATTAGCCTTCGCTGCGTTAGTAACATTAATATTAATTCTTTGCTTAACCTCACTTCTTATCGGGAACGCGGAGGCTTCTGAACCTAATTACACTATACACTCAGTTAACCATACAGTGAAAGTATTTTACAACGGCTATATCCTCATAAACGATACGGTGAAAATTTCCGGAGACTTGGCTAACGGCTTTCTCATAGGGTTTCCCTACCAATACGGCTCGCATATACTCTGCTGTATGGCATACAGTCCTTCAAATCCAGATCAAAAATATGATGTAAAAGAAGACGTCTCCCTTAACGGCCATGTAGGCTTCTATGGGGTTAAAATCCTTAAACTTCCCCAAAAAGCTGAAAGCTTCACTTTATCCGTCCTATTTATTCTCTCAAACAGCCTCCTCCAACAGGACGCTGAAAACACAACCCTTTACACTTTGAACTTTCCGGCATACCCAAGCTTCACAACAAATGTGGATCAATGCACCGCCTCAGTTTTCCTTCCTAAGGCTGCGGTCCGTGTTTCTGGAAGCCCTCTTGATTATTCGCAGATGAACCTGCAGGCTTTCACATATCAACCTGCAAATGTCACCTTCAATTTAAACGGAGATAATATACAAATGCTTGTTTTCAAAGAGTTGAAGCGTGAAATTAGGGTTGGAGGTACAGGCGAGGTTGAGGGAGCTGACAGCTACGAAATACAAAATCATAGTCCCATACAAGTAACCAGTATTATGGTTAGTCTACCGCCTAACGCTTCTGTTTTAAAGGTTGAAGACGAGTTCGGAAGGAAACTTACACACAGCGTGGCACAAGCCGAAACAAACAGCATTAGAATAACACTTACGATTCCCATAGAAAGCCAAGGGTCAACCATGCTTACTGTTAGGTACAGGCTTCCAAACATAACGGATCAGAGAATAAGCGTAAACGCTTTTCAAAACGTAAATTACTACATCGAAAAGGCATATTTGACTATTGTTTTACCTGAAGGCGCCAGGACTTCTCCAAACACCTCTTACAACGTTGAGAGGGGAGTTTTTCAGGAAAGAGTGAAAATAAGCGTTGAAGGAGCATCATTTTTAGAAAGCTTTCCAGTTGAAATTAAGTATTCATATAACCCTCTTTGGCTTTCTTTCCGTCCCACCCTTTGGGTTTGGGCTTTAGCCATGGTTGGATGTACAGTCGCAGCCTTCTGGAAGAGACCTAAGCTTCCAGCAGCTCCACCTGCTTTGCCTGTAACTGCCGTCGAGGTTGAACCTGAAATGATAAAGTCTTTCGTAGATGCATATGAAGAGAAAAGGAAAATATCCTTAGAGATAAAGTCTCTTGAAACGGCTGTGAGCCGTGGAAGAATCCCAAGAAGAAGGTATAAAGTGCAGAGAAAAACTCTGGAAACACGATTAGACGCTTTGTCAAGGAGGCTCGCCGACTTAAAACTTAAGCTTAGATCTGCCGGAGGCCGCTACGCAGACTTGATGCAACAGCTTGAAGTTGCTGAAACCGAAATTGAGGAAGTTGAATCAGACATAAAAAGCATTGAAGTGCGCCACCGCAGAGGAGAACTCACCCTTGAAGCCTACCGCAGACTCCTCTCAAACTATGAAAGCAGAAGAGATAAGGCGGAAACAACAATCAACGGAACCCTGATAAGACTCCGTGAAGAACTCCGCTGAACAACCCAAAGACTTTTATCTTACCCTTTAAATTTGAAGAAACTCTAGTGGAAGGAGGAAACCATATGGTAAAAATAATAATCGATAACCACAAGTGTACGGGATGCGGAACATGTGTGGACACATGCCCTGTAAGTGTATACGAATTGAAAGATGGAAAGTCTGTTCCAGTTAAGGTTGAAGAATGCCTGATATGCAGAGCATGCGAAGCCCAATGTCCTGAATCAGCCATACAAGTAATCGAATAACATTCCCATCCTTTATTCTTTTATAGTTTCAGGCATTCTTTCACAAACGTTTTCAAAAACTTCATTGAAAACCAGCCGCAAATAATCCTTTACACGCATACCTTTCTTTTCAGCCAATTTTTTAAGGGCAAGGCTTACTCCAGTGGAGTATTGTATAGCCCTTTTACTACTAAGCGCTATGTGCCTTGAAAGTCCCATTTTTTCTGCAGCCTTTCTAAGGATAATCTTTCTCAAATGGTTTTCAGGTGAAGCTATTTTATAGCTTAATGGCAGGTTTAGGCTGAACTCCACAAGTTGGCGAGATGCAAATGGTAGGCGAAGCTCAACATTTTGGAAGTTGCAGATTTTCACATCCCTTTCAAAGTTAGTCTGATACATTTCTAAAACGTCCCTGTACAGCATATTCTGAGCTTTT
>JAVZIQ010000033.1:0-19654 GCA_038871175.1 Bathyarchaeia archaeon
TAGCCCAATCCAGGAATGGTCATCAAAAGGCGGACGTCATCGTCATCGCCGGCCAACAGCTTAAGCTCACTGCTTAAACGCCGAATCTCACCATTCAAAACCACGATCAAACGAAGATAACAGTCTACAGGCTCCAACCCTAACCTCCTAAGCCAATCAACACCCTTACATGTGAAAAGGCTTAATCCTTCAGGAATCTTAACACCCTCATACGCTAGTACGCCCCGTATCTTTGTTTTAAGCTTCGCTCTCTCACGCACCAAGAAGGCTCGGCGTCTAACTTTCTCCCGCAAAACTGCTATTTCAGGAGGAGGCATATAGCTTTGGGGCAAAGCATCCAACCTCACAAGCTCAGCAATAGCCTTAGAGTCTACTCTGTCACTTTTAATCCTTGCCTCAGCAATATAACGAGTCTTCTTAGGATGGGAAACCTCAACCCTTAAGCCCTTATTAACCAAAGCACGGTATAAAGGCGCAACATGGGTTGAAGCCTCCAAACCAACCTTCAAAACATTAAAGTTTTCAAGGAAACTGGGGACATGCTCATTCTCTAGACGTTTCTGAACGACAACTCGACCATCCTGGTCGAGGACAGTGGCGAAAGTCCAATCCTTATGAACATCCAAACCAATATAGGCGCTCATAAAATGGCATGAGCGCCCCAAACATTTAACCCTTCGCATACCATCGCATAAGTGTTCATTAATTCTTTTTCGGCTCTTTTTCTCAAAATAAGGCTGTTTTTGGCTTAGTTATGTTTATAGGGGTGAGGGTGTCAAGGGATAGTTGAAACAAGTCCAAATGGAGGTGATAACCTGGTTTGAACCGTTTTCTGGGGCTATCTCTTGACACCCTCAAGTTATTGTTCTCTAATATCGATATAAGCCTAACAGTGAGCTTAGTTGAGGCTGAGTATGCTAATAGCGGTAGGGGTAGGCCTCGCTTTAATGTGCGATCCATGCTTTTAGCCTTAATGTTCATGCGTTTTGAGGTCATTCCGTCGGTTAGGAAGCTTTGCAGGAGGCTTGAGAGGCGCCAATATGCCCGTGAAATATGCGAGTTTGGCGATGAAACGCTTATGCGCGCAAGGGCTTGTTGAGCTTTATAAGCGGAGAATGGCTGCTGAAAGAAACTTCAAAGCCTCAAAGCAGGAGTTGTCCATGGAGAAGCCTAAATGGCGGGGAATAGCAAAAATCAGAATGCATGTAGCCATATGCTACGCGTGCATACCAGCCGTAGCAATCGTAGCCCACAAAATAGGAAGGCCAGATCTAGCAAACAACATAGCAGCATTCACATACTAAAAAGGCAAAACAAGCCCCAGACACCAAAACAAACCCAAAAACAATTATTCAACATTTATGCGCGCGCCTCTCACAGAGTTCAACCCCAGAACGCGGGCATATTTTCGAGTGTTCTGTCGCCCTCTGCAAATATTTCAGATCTAACACTTGGAAAAGCATCACATATGGTTAAGTCACAAGATGAGTTGCAAATGGCGATTTCATCAACCTACATTGTCGCCTCTTTAACATCCCTCTATCTTTAAGTGGCATAAAGCAGTACCCTTTTTATTTAAGCAACATTCTTCTATGTTAATACTTACCACCGACATTTCTCAAGCTTTTTTCGCGCCTCTGGAAGGTAGGCAATTTTAACCTTGTGTAGTGGTCTAAGAATTCAGAGGAAAAACAACATTACGTTTAATGTTCAAGTTCCTCCGTTAAAAGCACTTTTAAACATGCAGCTAAAATATACAATTTTAATGATATAAACTTTCAACTATTATCCTTTTCAAAATTGTAAATCCATGTTTGGGCTTTAGCTTTTTCTCGCCAATCCTAGGCCTATAATAAATAGGAATCTCAACGATTTCAAACCCTTTCCTCTCAACTAAATGATTCAATTCAACTTCAACATCAAAACTTTTAGATTCAATTTTCCAGTCCTTAATAATCTCCCAACGTACAACCCTAAGACCTGTCAAAGGATCTCTCATTTTAACCCCATTCAATAAGTTATGAGTGAAAGCAAGCAGCCTGTTCCCAGCATAAAGTATGTTATGCATAGCCTTCAATTGGAAATGAGAGTTAAATCTGTTTCCGCAAACCATACCTACATGGGGGTTTTCATCCAAAATCTTTATCATCCGCGGAATAAACTCAGCGGGATAAGTATAATCCGCATCTGTAAAAACTACATAATTAACATAACCAACCGTAGAGTTTACGTACCTTATAGCTTCTGCTATTGCATTTCCCTTTCCAGTTCCCTGCTGTAATATAACATCTGCGTACATTTCCTTTGCAACTTTCACTGTGCTGTCTCTGCTCCAACCGTCAACAACAAGTATCCATGGCTTTTCTAAATTCTGTCTAAGATCAGCTATGGTTAACCCTATTCCTTCCTCCTCATTTAAAGCGGCAACAATTGCAAGGACCTGTTTACCTTCTCCTTTCTCCCCCACTTTGTTCACCACAAGCATAATAAACGGCAAATTATATGAAATCAGAACAATCTAATAAACTTGTAAGAATTTATCATCTAGAAAAGTTCTTCATTTTTCCATTTCCAATTCTAAGTCGGAAGGGTCATGTTAAGCCATAATCCAACAAACCGATTGTGATATTGAAAGTCTAGAAGGGTAGCATTATAAATCCATAATTCAAAGAAAAGTTGAAAATAAAAACCATTATAATCTTCATCCCAAACAACACACTTATCAACGTTCAAAACGCAACCATCCACTATGAGATTTGAAATCCTACATAAGTTACCTTCAAAAGAAAAACTATTAAAAGAAAACAAAATTTCCTTTTCCCAGACCTCGCCATCCCTCAAAAATATCCCATACTCAAAAATTTGATTCAAAGGGCTTGGTTTTCCATTAATGGAATCAGGCAAAGGTTCAGTCTGATTTCTAAACTTCACATAAACCCTATAATACTCCAAACCACCCATATGATTAGCAACACCTAAATAAACCCTGTATACTTCACCCTCCTTAACATTAAACGGATAATCCCCAGCCATATGGTTAGGCCCAAGGATCCAAAGTTCAGAAAACCTCTCACCCGAAGGAAAATGCAAAAATACAGTTAAAGTTGGCAATGCAAAGAGAAGAACGCCAACCAAACCGAAACATGCAAAAACCGCTTTACATTCTTCAAGCTTTAACATCATAAGCAGCCTCAGGCTTCATTTTAAGCATTTTACGGTAATAAAAACTTTTAAACAACATCCAAGCCGAAATCAACCCTGCCACAAAAACCACAACGCCTATAAGAGAAAAAATAACTGTATTTGAAAACCTAACTCTTCCATCAATTAAAGCCAAGTTCTTCAAATCTAAAGCATCAACAAAAACTCCGTTGGCAATTGCATGGCAAGCATCAGCCTTACTAACAGCCCCATCCAAATCGCCATTCCTATAGGCAATTTCAGCCTCAGCCAAAAGCTTCTCAGCCTCATTCAATTTACCAACCAAACTTGAAACATTTGCACCAGCCTTCTCGGCATCACAAACAGCTACAAATGCCTGCTTCAACGCTTCCTCTGCACTATTAATCGCAGAAGAAGCCTCCTCACCTCCACCAAAGCATAAAGAAAAATGAACTAAACTTAAATTAAAAGCCATAGAAAACAAAAATAATAAAATAAGCATTTTTACAAAAACTCTGCATAAAACCCTCACTTCAGTTTCCTCCTTGTAGCATATACCTTAATGTATCCATCGCTGGAGCACACATCCTTTAACAGGTACATCCCATCTAGGCCTAAAGCTGCAAATATATGGGTGGAGCTTCTGAGAAAAGTAAAAGGCATAAATCCAACTTTAAAATCTTAGTTTTCAATTTTCCCGGCATTTTAGGCCTTACCTTTGACAATACTCTTCTAGAACCCGCCTTTTAACGTCTAAGTTTTTCAAGGCGCTTTCTAAACGTCTGTTACGCTTATTATAATCCCTATATTGCTGGAGAAACTCTTTTCCCTTAGCTGTGAGAATGTAGCATTCTCTTTTGTTTTCAAACTCCACAAGTTTCGCCTCTAAAACCCTTTTAAGATATTTCGTTAAAACCTCGTAGCTTAAATTTGCCCCATACATTATTTGGGTTTTCTTAGCGCCATTGTTGCCCTTAACAACTTGCAGGATGTCTGCTATGATATCAAATCTGCGTCTATATTCCACCAAAAAGGCCACGCTCAGAAATGAGCCTTTAAACATAATTTCCTAAAAATTATGAAGCCAGCCTCTTCCGCCCTTTTTCAACTGTTGCTTCTGCTTCTCATCCTCCATGGGGATGCGCTTTCCACCCCGCCTACTTTTCTGCATGGCCAAAACGGTTCTTATAAACTTCCTCCACCCACCAGTTTTTGGATCAGAATAGCAAACATGGCCTTTCGAAATCCAGTACTCCATTATTTCTGGAAAACTTGGGGTTTTAGCGTCTCTGCTTGCGAAGATAACTGAGCCTCTGTCTACAAAGAGAAGGTCGTAGTCTCTTACAGCTACTCCCTCAGCTCTAACCCTGTCGTCGAACCTCTCCATCCACATAAGCCTCCACTCTGTTTTAAGCCTTTTTCGAAATTCTTCCATTTTTTCCCTATCAACCATCAAGTCTAACCTGTCCCCCCATGACTGGAGCGGACGAGAAAGGCAGAAGCACCTTTGAAACTCGCCCTTTTCCTCCTTTCCCCCCACGCTGAGAGAATATTTTCCAGGTTTCTTATAAACCCATATGGATGAAAAATATATATCAATTGTCTAGAAGAAAATGCAATTCGCCTATAAAAGAGAAGCATATAAAATAGAAATGTGATTCCTTAACCTTAAAAACCTGAAGGTTAAAACTAATAGTATGCTAAGTGCAGCTGAAATACTTTCAGCCATGGAGGAGGGGGAGAGGTACAAAGTTAAAAAGCTAGCTAGAAGACTTCAAATTCCACCTAAAAATCTTGAAAGAATCCTTGAAGACTTAAGCCAACACAACCTTGTGGAGTACGACCAGAAATGCGGAGAGGTGAAACTGGCCTCATGGCTTGCCCAAATAAACAGGGAAATGGAAGATTTAAAACCAGCCGTTGGAACCATAATCCTTCCCAAAAACCAGAAAATAACCCTCCAAGACATAGCCATAGGAAACTATACAGAACTAGACCTGGAATTAAACGTAAGGCTGGACTCGAAAATTAAAGAGATAGCCATATCAAAAATCAATTAATCACTTAAACAATTTTTAACATCCCTCAACTTCTCTAATACAGCTCTGCCCTTATCAGTAGTGCAATAAACAGCCGACCCGTCGCTTTCAAAAGCCTTAACAACCAAACCCCTATCCAAAGCCTCAGACAGATACTTCCTAAGAGTGGAATAACTCAAATTCGTCCTATACATAAGACGAGTGAACTTAACACCCTTCAAACATTCACTTAAAACATCCATAAGAATCTGAAACTCACCCCTACGCACACGAGGGCGTCCCAAGCTTAACCCCATTACTTCCGAATAAGTAGAATATATTTAACAGACTAATACTAAATAAAACTTGCGTAAACAAAGCCTCCCCAAAGCCAGAAAAAGGCAAAAACCCACCATAAAAATCCCTCAAAACAGCCCCACTTAACCCCTAAAAGCGTCAAAACCCTAAAACACAATGACACATCTCAAAATTTAGATACACGAGTAGGAGAAGAAAGCTGCACGCAATAGGAGAAAGCACCAAAAAAGAAATGCCAAACCTGGTAGATAGCCCATGGCAAGATTTAAAAAAGGATGGGACGGGCAAAAGCTGCCCATACTAACAAACTATACTTCTCTGGGAGGTTTTACACTGGTCATGTCTATGCGGGAATTATCATGTTTGGATGTTTAAGTTTTTTGAGTTAAAAGTTTAATTGAGTTTTGTAATATTTATTGTGGTTTCATAAATTTAAATAGGCGTTGTTTCTGTAGAGTGGTTTAAGGGGTTGGAATGTCGTTGAAATTGCATTATGGTTTAGCTGTTTTTCTAGCTGCTTCATTATTCTCATTTACTGTTTTAGGAAGCTTTATTGCAGGTGTTTCTGCCGCTGAGCCTTCTAAGCTTAAGATTTATGTTGGCCCTTCTAAGGTTCCTGCAGATAACGGCGTTTATGAGGCTGTTTTTGTTCAGCTTCAGGATGCTAAGGGTAATCCTGCTAGGGCTTTAAGGGACTTGGATGTTTCATTATCTTCCTCCAACACTTATGTGGGTTCAGTGGATCCTTTAGTTACCATCCGTCAGGGTGAAACCTATGCTTCGGCGAAGTTTTACTCCACGTACACTCCTGGCTCAACAACTATTACAGCTGCGGCTTCAGGCTTCGCCACAGTTCAGGCTTCATTAACAACTGTTGGGCCTGTTCCCTACAAGATCGCTGTTTATGCTTTGCCCCCTATTCTTCCAGCTGACGGCGGAGTCCACGAAGCGTTAATAGTGCAGCTTCAGGATTCAGGAGGTTCCCCAGCTAAGGCTCCCATTGGAGACGTCAATATTACGCTTTCCTCTTCAAATATGGAAGTGGGCAATGTTGACTCTGCAGTAAGCATAAGAAGTGGACAGACATACGCTTTGGCCAAGTTTTACACAACAGAAATTCCTGGAACCACAACTGTTACGGCTATGGCTTCCGACTACGTCACAGGAACATGCACTATTAAGACTCAGATTGTTTCCACAGGTGCTGAAAAGCTTAAGGTTTATGTTGCCCCTTCCAAGCTGCCTGCTGAAGGAGTTGTCTACGAGGCTTTAGCTGTTCAACTTCAAGATTCTAAGGGCAACATTGCCAAGGCAGAAGGAGACTTATCAATAGCCCTTTCATCATCAGAAACCTCCATTGGAAGTGTAAACGATTTGCTTATGGTTAGGGCTAACTCAACATATGCCCTAGCCAAGTTCTATTCAACATATAGGGCTGGAACAACCAAGATTACAGCTGCAGCCGCAGGCTATGTCAGCAGCGAAGCAACAATAACAACCGTAGGTCCCATACCCTCAAAACTAGCCGTGTATTGTGTTCCATCCTCCCTTCCCGCAGACGGAAAAGTCTACAGGGCTGTTATAGTTCAGCTTCAAGATTCAGGTGGAAACCCGGCTAGGGATCCAATAGGCGACGTAGCTTTAAGCCTGTTCTCCTCAAACACTGCTGTGGGCGAGGTGGAACCTTCAGCGGTTATACCCTTCGGGCAAACATACACCTTCGTAAACTTCACTTCTAGGGTGACTTCAGGCTCAGCTGAAATAACCGCTACAACGCCAGGCTACACCTCATCTAAGGCTAAGATGACAACTGTTCTAATAGACCAGTTCACCCTCCATGTAACAGCCACAGCCAACCCTGAAACATTAACCTCAGGAGAGAAATCCACAATAAGAATATATGTGACGGCTGACAATGTATCGCCGGCTCCAGGAGCCACAGTTAAGCTCACCTCAGACAAGGGTGGAACATTCACAGGGGTAACAGACGAGAAAAACGGGTATTACATGGCCGTTTTCACAGCTCCAAACGTGAACACAAAAACCACATGCACCATAACTGTGAACGCCACAAAAACAGGATGCGCTGCAGGCGTAGCCACATTGAAAATCACAGTAAACCCAGCCTTCCAAACTGGAAGCCTACGCATATACGTAAAAGAGGCTGACGGAAAACCCATAGTTGAAGCCACTGTAACATCAACATCCAAGCCCAGCGGAGCCCCATCCCTGAACTCCATGACAAACACCGAGGGCTTCGTCCACTTCACAGGCGTGAAAACTGGAACATACACCTTTGAAATATCAAAAGAAGGATACGAAACAAAAACAGTTCAAATAGAAGTTAAACCAGACCAGACTACAACAGAGGAAGTTTACCTTCAAAAGTCCCCCCTAGCATGGCTAAACATATACACCATAACCATAATAGCAGCTGCAGCCTGCATAGCCATAGGCATATCCATATGGCTAATCCGCAGAAGACGACAGCAACCTGAATCCACAGTAACCTTCTCATACTAAACCATAAAACGGCAACAAAATTTAAAATGCCAAAAACTTTAAAATACAAAATAAACTTTTACATATAAAAGCCATAACCTGAGGAAAGTTTTTATCAAAGCCTTTAAGCTAAAATGGAATTAAAGGTTAGAAGAGAGGGGCCAGCAGCTTTTTAGGCGGTGGGCTGAGGCAAAGCCGCCCTCTTCAATATGGGCTGAACCTTCACACTTGAGGTTTCCTGTTCTGGGGCTTCTGCTGGAATGCCGTTTGCCCCGAGTTTTTTGCATATGAGGTTTATTGACTCCTTAGTGTATTCAAGGAGGTTTTGACCTTCAATTGTAAGCTTATAAACCTTTCTTGGACGTTCACAATTCATGTCCCATTGGCTTTCCACGTATTTCTCCATTTCAAGCCTGTTTAAAAGGGGATATATAGTGCTTGGTCCAAGGTAAACTCCGAAATTTCTCCTAATAGTCATTATAATTTGGTAGCCGTGCATGGGCTGACCGTTTAAAAGCTGAAGTATAACAACGTCTAAAAGCTCCCTTGCAAGCTTCTCCTGAACTGTTTTGGTTTTAACCACCATTCTTTCACACTTCCATTTTTCATGTTTCAGCTGATACATCTCTTCAGCGACATATCTTTAGCCTTAATACTTCCTAAACATCCTAATAAACCTATAGACATACCATAAGCATAAAAAAGCATAAAAGAAAACATTAAAAAACCAAAAAGCTGAAATCAAAATGGCTTAAAAAACACCTAAAAATAACTGTACAACACATAAACCAAAACCGAAAAAACCCATAGAAAAAGAACAAGCCAACACGCGGGCAAAAACCCGAAAAAAGCCTTCCACACCTTCGAACGGAACAAATTGACGCTTCAGGCTTGGAACATACTTTCAGGGAAAACAAAATATTTTGAGGCGCTCCAAACATTACTAAGATCTTCATAGCTTTATTAGAATAAGCAAGCTCCCTGAACAAACATCGGAAAATCTAAATTGCCACATCACACTTTCAAACGTAAGATTTTAATATCCCAAAAACATTAAAACCTAAAATTAAGTCGTCGTGGGCAAAAACCGTTGAAACGGAATAGAGGAGAAGGCTTCACAAATTATCCAATTCATGCCCCATTTGAAAGGCTTAAACAATCTAAACTTGAAAACTCCAGACATACGAAAACCGAAATATGCCATATTTGGAAATACTCCTTTTTAAACCCCTCCCAAATATTTGATTCAGAGAAAGGAGATGGCCTAAAATGAAAAACAAAAACACAAAAACAAAAATAACAGTGGCAACCCTAACAACCCTACTAATCATAACAACAATTCTAACATCTTCAACATTTATAATTCCATCAACTTCTGGTCAGGTTGGAATTGATTGGAACACAATAAACTGGGTTTTAATAGACGAAGACGAAAACGAGTCAGGTGGGGAGAACTGGCGTGACGTTATAGCCGCCTATGCAGCTAATGATGCCAACTACTTATACTTGAAGCTTAAAACGGTTGATCCGCCAAAGTTCCCTACATCAAAAGATGATCGTGATGACGATAAATACCGTTGGTTCCTCGATTTTGATGGAAACATGTACTGGCAAGGAAATGTACTGTATGAAGCTGAATACCTTATCTCGGTTCAAGATAAAGACGATAATGGCATGGGTGAAATGTACTTACTATTTGACTCTGATAACGATAGCGAGTTTGATGACGAGCAATGGGTAACCATAGTTGTCAACTCAACCGACGGAGGCTTCAGAATCAATGGTTATCAGCTGGAGATTTATATTAACTGGTCAAAGATTGGCGGCATGCCAAGCGTTTTATGGTTAAGCTGGTGCACCGACAGAAGCGACAATAACCTAAATCAATGTCCAGCCACAGACAGAGCTGAAACAGCGTATGGTGTTGTTATTCGACTCGGCTCAATAAGCGGATACAAATGGGAAGACCTTGACATGGACGGATCATGGGATAGTGGTAACGAACCACCAATTCAGGGATGGGAAATTCATCTGCAATCTGATGCGATGTCTTGGGAAGCCTATACAGACGAAAGTGGATATTATCAATTTATAGCCCTCCCCGAAGGAACCTACATCGTTAGCGAAACAATTCCAAATGGATGGATCCAGACATATCCAGGAAACAACTCCTACATTGTACAAATCAGTTCAGGAGAGAATATCACTGGAAAAGATTTCGGAAACTTTGAGAGTATGGCAAGCTTATCCATAAGAAAAACTGCAAATGCAACCCAAGCTCACGTTGGCGAAGAAATAGTATACTCTTTTAATATAACTAACACAGGAAATGTCCCCCTACTCATTGAAAATGTAACCGATAACGTCATCGGCTCAATCATGATAAATCAGACTCTAGAACCAAGCCATTGGATTATTGTGAACGCTACATATACGGTTAAAGAAAGCAACCCCGACCCGCTGGTTAATACTGCAACAGTATACGCCACATACAATAGCTCTACACTCTCAGCATCAGACACGTGGATTATAGATATACTGCACCCATCAATAATGGTTGAAAAAACGGCCAATGCTACTGAGGCCTACATTGGCGATGCAATCCAGTATAAAATAAACGTCACAAATACCGGTGACTGCAATCTATACAACGTAAATGTTTCTGATTCACTATTCGGCAATCTTCTAACCAACAGAATCTTAGAGCCAAAACAAAGCATAATCTTCACAAAGACGTACATAACCGAAAACGAAAGACAGTTAACGAACACCGCCAACGCTTCCGGAATCGATCCTTTAGGCATGCGTGTCTATGACGAGGACAGCTGGACAGTTAATGTCTCGCCTCCCCCGCCAATAACAGCGACCGTCACCTTCAACGCCACAGGATTAGGCCCAGACGCGTCAGAAAAGATTGTTTTAACAGTTGACGGAACAAGTTATACATTTAGCCAGCTACCTTTAACTTTCGAGTGGGCCGTTGGCTCACCGCACAACTTTTCTTGGAGCAGCCCAGTAGAAGTGACTTCGGGCAAGTGCTACTTATGGACATCAACAAGCGGCTTATCAGGATTGCAAAATGGAGAAATAATAGTTCCAACGGAAGGCGGCAACATCACTGGCAACTATAAATCGCAATACTACCTAACCGTGATCTCACCTTATGGTAATCCTACACCTTCAAGCGGTTGGTTTGACGCAGGAATAGAAATCAATGCCTCTGTCACTTCGCCATGGCCAGATGGCGCTGTTGGCATCCGCCATGTTTGCACGGGCTGGACTGGAACAGGAAGCGTGCCAACTTCTGGAACAGAAACTTCAGTAACGTTCACCATTAATGAGCCTTCGAGTATAACTTGGAACTGGAAGACACAATACCTTTTAACTGTTGGTACGAATCCTCCGGGCTTGAGCCCACAGCCAACAAGAAACCCGCCAGGCGAGGCAGGACCAGCCAACAGCTGGTGGTATGACAACTCAACATCTGTAACACTAACAGCGCAACAAGTTGAAGGATATGAATTTAACAGTTGGAGCGTCAACAATGTAAATCAAGGAATCAATGTTAACCCAGTAACTGTTATTATGGACGCGCCGAAAACAGCCACAGCCCACTATAGCACTATAACACCTCCGCCACCACCTCCGCCGCCACCGCCAACTACTGCCACTGTAACCTTCAGCCAAGAAGGCATAGGCCTAGATTCTAATAGAACCGTTTTAACAGTTGATGGCTTAAACTACACGGTTAGTCAACTGCCAGTAACCTTCACATGGAATGTAGGCTCATCCCACAGCTTCAACTGGGCTGACCCAGTGGACACAACAACTTATGGAAAACGCTATGCTTGGAATTCAACGAAAGGACTTTCAACGGATAAGTCTGGATTGGTAACTGTCCCGTCTGGGGGAGGGTCGGTGACGGCCACTTATAAAACTCAGTATTACCTAACTTTGGCCACAAATCCGGACGGTGTTACTTTTCCGTTTGGAGAAGGATGGTATGATGCGTACAGTTACGCTTCAATTTTAACCAGTGAATTTGTTAGTATAACCCCAGAGGAATCTCGTTACCGATTCGAAATCTGGACTACGATGGACATGACAGAAATTACAGGTCCATCAGCCCTATCGACAACTGTTTTAATAGATAAGGCGAAAACGGTTACAGCCAACTATGTACTTCAATACTATTTAACGGTTAACTCAGACCATGGCAATCCAACACCGACAAGCGGATGGTTTGACAACGGGACGGAAATATCAGCCTCGGTAACCTCACCCTATCCTTCAGAAGAAACCGACACCCGCTACGTCTGCACTGGATGGAATGGAACAGGAAGCGTTCCAGAATCCGGAGCAACAAATTCAGTAACATTCATCATAAATGCACCGTCAAGCATAACATGGAACTGGAAGACACAGTACCTTTTAATTGTGGTTACAGCTCCCTCAGGTTTAACTCCGCAGCCTTCAAGAAGCCCAACTGGCGAATCAGGCCCTGCAAACGGATGGTGGTACGATCATGGAACAACACTAACATTAACAGCTAACCCAGTAAGCGGCTATACTTTTAACTACTGGGAAGTAGACAACACACCAAAAGAAACAGGAGAAAACCCAACAAGCCTTACCATGAATGAGTCACACACAGCTACAGCCCACTATACCACCACAACAACCTCACCGCCATCTTCACCACCGTCACCGCCAACTACTGCCACTGTAACCTTCAGCCAAGAAGGCATAGGCCTAGATTCTAATAGAACCGTTTTAACAGTTGATGGCTTAAACTACACGGTTAGTCAACTGCCAGTAACCTTCACATGGAATGTAGGCTCATCCCACAGCTTCAACTGGGCTGACCCAGTGGACACAACAACTTATGGAAAACGCTATGCTTGGAATTCAACGAAAGGACTTTCGACTCTTAAAAGCGGGACGGTAACTGTGCCTTTTGGAGGGGGCTTTGTAAACGCCACCTACAAAGTTCAGTATTACTTGGAGGTAAGCTCAGAGTATGGAGATACTTCCACGCCGAGCGGATGGTATGATGCTGGAGCAAACATAACGGTAACAGTCACCTCGCCAGTTCAAGGACCCATAGGAACTAGATATGTATGCATAGGCTGGAATGGAACTGGAAGTGTTCCATCAACAGGAAATGAAACAGCCATATCATTCAATTTAGAGGAGCCTTCAAGTATAACTTGGAACTGGAAGATTCAATACTACTTGAGAATGGATGTTAAACCAGAGGGGTCAGGCATGACCACGCCTAATTCAGGCTGGTATGATGCAGGCTTAACAGTTCAGATATTGGCTACGCCCTACAGCGGCTACAGGTTTGAAGGCTGGACAGGCTTAGGCTTAGGCTCATACAGCGGAACAGATCCTCAGGCAAATGTAACCATGAACAGCCCCATAAACGAGACAGCCAACTTCGTGGCAGTAGCCACAATCACATTCTCAGTTAAGGGCTTAGCTGCAGATGCCTCTGGAACAGTACTTACAGTTGATGGAGCATCCTACAGCTATAATCAGCTTCCTAAAAGCTTCACATGGGATTTGGGCTCAGTTCACACCTATACATGGACAAACACTGTGAATGCTGAGGTAGCAGGCAAAAGGTATAATTGGGCTTCAACCTATGGGGCTTCAACATTTCAAAATGGCTCATTAACCGTTTCAAGTTCCGGAGAGGTTACAGGCAATTATAAAACTATATACCTGTTAGAGGTCTTAAGCCAGTACGGTAACCCATATGGAGGAGGATGGTATTTTGAAGGCCAAGAGGCTGAATTCGGAGTTTCAACCCCTGTGGATCATGGAAACAGAACAATAAGAGTTTTCGTTAAGTGGACAGGCGACTTGGAGCTGTACAATCCTGAAGGATCAATAATAATGAACAAGCCTTGCAGAGTTTCAGCTTCATGGGAAACCCAGTACCTAATAACCTTCAACACAACCCTGCCGAACGGCGTGGTTTTAAGCATACCAAACGTTCCTACAACTCTTCCTCCAGGAATGGAGGTTTACGGAGCCTACTATCCAGCCTACGAAACCGTAACTGTTGGACCGGCACCAGTCACGGCGCCGGGTTCGGAGGGAACAAGATATGCGTTTAAGGGCTGGGATATGGATGGGGAAAAGCGTACAGGTGATGTTGTTCTTAAATTCACTGTGGATGGTCCTCACCATGTTTCAGTATCCTACGGAGTTGAACACCTCCTCATAGTAAAGGCCTTAGGCGTTGAAAGCCCATTCTCAGCCCGCTTGACAGTTCAATCAAGCCCTCCAGTAGAATATGAGCTGCAGCCAACGAGTCCTGTAAGCCTCTGGCTAACCGAAGGAGTTCACGTAACCCTGACAGTTTCAACTCCGAACAAAATTGGACATGGAGAATGGGCCATATTTAAAGAGTGGACGGGAAAAGCTCAAGGAACACAGACAAAAACTTCCCTAATAGTGCTTTCGCCAACAACGGTCAACGCAGTCTTCTTCAAAGTTAACCCTGTAGCCCTTTCAATACCATACTCAATAACAGCTGGCCTAATAGCACTAGTGCTTTGCACATTAATAGTTAGAAGAAAGAAAGCTGAAGAACATAGAAAACGCCGATCAGCAATCTCAGGAATAACGGTGCTGGCAGTAGCCCTGATTGTGGCGGCAATAGTAAGCGCCATAATAGCAATAGGCTACGGCATAAACATCTACGAACTACCAGACATAACCAACTGGGCAGTAGTCTTCACAATAATCGAAGCCATAATATTCCTACTAGTTTCAACAACCATAACTTGGAAAGTTCAACGCAAACCTGAAGAACCAAAAACAACCCTTAAAACAACCCAATAACCCCATTTTTTCTAGCCAATAAGGATCTATCCGTAAAAGCCTAAAACATTCTGCAAGCCTTCAAACTTCTAAGAACTCTTTGAACAAGTCTTTTAAAAGCGAAGCAGATAAATAAGATTAAAGGATAAAAGACTGCCGAACTAATTGGCTGAAGGTTTCCATCCCAAACGGCTATATGGCTGAAATTTAAAACTTCAGTTTCATTTATGGTTTTAAATGAGAAGTTTGAGGATAGAGTTGCCATGGGGTTTTTAACCCTCCAGGATATGTCTCCGTAAACCACCTTGGAAAGATAGAGGTTATATTTTTGAAATTTAGGCTTTTCAATGGAGAAAATCCTCCCATCTGAGAGGTATTCTTTAATGGCTTTCAAAATTGATTTTCCAACGTCCCCTGTTTCGAAGTAGTTTTTCCAGAAATAGGATATTATGGGGTCATCACAAGTCTGGGTTCTTGAACTTGCAATTACAAGGGCTGGGCCCCTAGGAGAAACCGCCATGACACGTCCAAGGCTTTCGCTTTGAAGGTCTAAGGCTCCTGTGAAACATGCAGCCAAAAAATGAATGTTGTAGGAGGCTTCAAACGCCTCCACATCTCCACATGACATTATGGCTTTCCATACGCCTTCTTCCGATTTAACCCATAGCCCAGATGGATCCCCATGAGTATACGTTATGGCATAGGCCACCTCTCCCTTTAAAACTTGAGTTAGAGGCTTAATTTCAGCGTCACCTTTAAAATAAGCGTACTGCAAATCCAATGTTGGGTTAACCGTCACGCCTAAGCTGCTATAAACTATGAAAAGGCCCTGCCTAACTTCACTTTCAACATTAACTATTTTTGATATATAGTTTTCAAGCTCTGAAACGTTTTTAACTGGCAAACGGCCTACTGCTATTTCTGGAATGTTACCCGACAAAAGGCCTGTTTGGCTTTCACTCCAGTTAGGCACCCCGTAATACCAGTCTGTAGGCTTATAATTGAAGTCTGCAAAACCCTCCTCGTAGCTGGGCGAATAAACATATTTGGCTGGAACCTGCTTATAATCTCCCACGAGGAGAAGATAACTAATCCCTGAACGCCTATACTCGTCTGCTACGAACTCGTGAATTTTGACTGCAATTTCCAATCCCTCAAAAATTGAGTTTATGTATTCAATTGAGGCAAATCTTGAGGATAGGCCTAAACTTTCTTTAAACACCATGAACCTCTCAATCTGGTTTTTATACGCTTCCGGCCCTATAATCAGCAGTTGATAACGCTGCCCTCCAAAGACTAAAACTTGAGGGCAAAATGTGATGTGGGATAGAAAGAGTATAAGCGCTGATAAGGCTAGGATTCGTTTTGCAACCTTCAAAATGTTAATCGCCCATCAACCGTTTTTTGTTCAAAGGTTCAGTTGAAAAATTAAAAATAACTTATGAAAGGCTACTTCAGACTTGAAATAAAGATTAATAATACATTTAAAAGTTTAAGGCTTGAGGGTTTTTATGTTTAGATGAAAGTTTTTATCTTTCAAGAAATGTTTTGGTTATTGAGGATTGGGGGTATGGCTTCCCTGCTTGCTGTTAGGTTGTCTGGCGTTTCTAAGCGCTACGGCAATGTTACAGCTGTAGACTACCTGGACCTTGAAGTTAGAAGGGGTGAGGTTTTGGGGCTTTTAGGGCCTAATGGCTCTGGAAAGTCTACAACCCTTAAAATGGTTCTAGGCTTGGTTAAACCTGACACGGGCTCTGTTAATGTTTTAGGTTTAAACGTTCAGGATGACCCTGTTTCTGTTAAGAGGAGGATTGGATATGTGCCTGAGTCGCCTCGAATTTACGAGTTTTTAACAGCTCTTGAATTTTTAGACTTCACAGGCGATGTTTACGGCATGCCTCCTGAAGAGAAGAGGAGGCGTGTTGAAGAGTTTGTAAGGGCTTTAGACTTGGAGGGAAGGGAAGGCGACCTGATAAGTTCCTATTCAGAGGGCATGAAACAGAAGGTTGTCATAATTTCAGCCCTAATTCATAAGCCTGAACTTCTCCTCCTAGATGAGCCTCTAAGCGGGTTAGACCCTAAATCTGCCAGAATTGTTAAGGACTTACTCCGTGAATTGGCATTGCAGGGCGTTACGACTATAATGTCCACCCACATTTTAGAGATAGCCCAGGCCATGTGTGACAGGATAGCCATAATGTATGGAGGTAGACTTCTAGCCTTAGGAACCATGGAGGAGCTTAGGGCTATGGCTAAAATGCCTGATTCAGGCTTGGAGGACATATTCCTGAAGCTGACCGGAACAGGGGATGTTAAACCAATTGTTGAGGCGTTAACCAGGTGAAATGGAGAACCGTCCTAAAACTTGTAAGCGTAGACGTTAAGGCTTCAAGGACTGTGGGAAGTAAAAGGTTTAGAAGGTTCAGGGAGAGTAGAAAGCTAACCTTCGCCCTATACACTGCTACATGTGTTTTAGGTTTGCTGGCCGGATGGCTTTTCGGAAACTTCTACGGAGGGTTAAAAGATGAGGTTTTAAGAAAGCTTGTTTACGAAGGTGTAGCTAACCTTTTCATAACTCTTCCAACAATAGCCCTTATATACGGCCTTGTCTTCACTCAGATGAGCCAAATTCAACGTACAGGCGCAAAAATAGCTGTTCAACCTCTCTACTGGTTTCCAATAACATGGGAGGAACATACCATTGCCTCAGTAATAGCCAACATGATTGGGACGCCTCTCATAATCACAGCTTTCTTATGTCCCTTCATAATCTTGACCTCAATATTTCTAGGTTTAACAATTCTTGCAGGCTTAACGGTTTTAGCCCTCTTGGCAAGCCTTTTCGCGGCAAGCATAACAACAGAGGTTTTCAAAACTTTGCAGGTGAGAATTTATGGAGCTGTGACAAAGGCTGCGGGGAGAGCGGCAATATGGGTTAGGCTTATAGGATCAATAATTTTCTTCATAATCTTCTACACTATATACTTCTCGCTTTACTATAACGTTTCACCCCTAGCCCTAATAGAGTCTGTCTCCACAGGTCAGAAGTTTCTCTGGTTCATCCCATACCTGTGGCCGGGCGTTATGCTTTCAGCCTTTTCAAGGGGGATGCTGCTTGAAACTTTAATTTTTCTAGCAGCCTCCGCGGTCTTTATCTTCCTGCTTTTTAAGGCAGCGGTCAAATTGAACATGCGTTTTGGATTGTATGAAGCTCCATCCATTAAGGTTTCCAGAGGATTTCACCCTCCAAGCCTAGGCTTGTTGGGAAGGCTTGGCTACTCCACCCTTGAAGCGGCAATTATAAGGAAGGATTTGAAGGCTTTTACTAGAAGACATGAGCTGATTTACATATTCATGGTTCCAATAATCATTTTCATTATGCCTCTTCTCTCAACAATTAGGGGTGGATCAGCCTTACCCTCAGTCTTCTCCTCTTTCTTTTTCATCTACATAACTCTACTCCCTTGCAGTTTCATGGCAGCAAGTTTGGGAAGCATAATCTTCGGTTTAGAGGGTGGAGGTGTATGGCTACTATATTCATCTCCACTTTCACCGAAAAGCCTCATAAAAGCGAAATACTCCATAACGTTGTTTTTCAGCCTTATTGTGGCATTTATCTGCACTTTGACTGCAGAGTTTTTGGCAGCTCCCAGCTTAACATCAGCCATAATAGGCTTATTTGAAGCCATATTCTTAGCCGCATCCCTATCCATGGTTTCAATCGTTTCAGGGGTTAAGGGTGCTGATTTCCGGGAAGTTCCAAGGCCTAGAATGGTTAAGCCCCTTTGGAGTTTAATCAACCTTGCCTTATGCTTTGCCTCTGCGTTGGCTGTGTTGGCTCCGCTTTTTCCATATGCTTTAGCTCTCATATTCCAAAGCCTTTTTGGATGGTCAACCCTGATGCTTAAACAGTATTTATACATGGCTGTAATAATAAGCGGAGCCATATCAGCCGCTGTAACCTATGCAGCCTACAGAATAGCAATAAACAGCGCTGAACAATTATTGTCTAAGGCTGAAATTTAAAAGTTAAAAGGAGTTAAAAATGGATTTAGCAATAGAAACCTTCAACCTTACAAAACGCTACAAAAACTTTCACAGCCGTTGACAAGCTTAACTTAAAAGTTGAAAAGGGCACAGTCCATGGGTTTTTAGGCCCTAATCGAGCTGGAAAAACCACAACAATAAAGTTTTTAGTAGGCCTTTTAAGACCTGACAAGGAGAAGGTGAAGGTTTTAGGAAGGGAAGTGTACAGAGACAGCCCATCAGCAAGCCCCATTTCATTGTTTAATAAATTTTAAGCTTCAGCTTCCGCTGTTTTTAGGTTCTGCCCCACGCTAATCTAATATAACCTTTTTCATTATAGAATTGTGGAAGCCACTGCCATGTCTGCTTCAAGCTTAATTTTACCCTTTGCTGTTCCGTCTGAAGAAGTAGGTCAAGCTTTCAACTTAAATATGGAGGTCGCCTCCATCATGCTTCTAGCCGAAGGAAAACGTAAGAAGCGCACGTTTCTAGGAGCAGCTGAAAAAACAATCTTCGTCTCCAAAGTGCACTATCCCGTATGGCTTACACCATTGAAAGGAGGCTGCCTAATAATTGACGGGCTCGGTGTATCATTCTCCATTTTTAAATGTGAAAAAGTTCCGGACGTCCAATCTTTTATCGAAGAAGTTGAAAGGGGAGCAACCGACAGAGCCTATTTTTGGCAAACACTAAAAAGCCACGAAAAAGCCTTCATAGAGTTTCCTGAAAGCTTCCAAGAAAAAATTGAAGCCTTAATTACGTAAAAGGAGTTCCAATCAGCCTTTTTAGAG
>JAVZIQ010000034.1:0-19097 GCA_038871175.1 Bathyarchaeia archaeon
GTCTACGCGACTATGAATAACAAAACGTTACTGATATACAATACTTAATCTTGCTTATAAGGACGCCTGGAAAATAGTTAGGTTAATAATGAGCGTTATGTTACTTAACAAACTTCGTTGGGTGCCTTTTAAACTTCTTCTTGCAAATTAATGAGCAAAAATAGTAGGTTTCACCTTCATAAGTGATTTTGAACTTAGCTGTCTTCTCGTCGAGAATTATTCCACAGACCGGGTCTTTAGGCATTTTCAGTCTAAACCTCATTTAAGAGCGTGTCCTCTGCCTATTATGTTTAGTGGAGAAAGCCATGTTATTTCTTCTATTGGTTTAGGTTCCACCAAAAGCTTTTGGTTTACTCAACAATGTTAAGTTAAACCCTAAAGTGCTGATCTCGCTTTTCAAATTTAATTTAAAGTATTATTTTGGCTACTCCTTGTTTGTCATTTCGTTTATTTTCTGCTCCATTAAGTGTCCGCGGCAGTAAATCAATGCCTTTTTTACGCCATCAACCTTTAAGGCTTCCTGCTTAATGTCCATGGCAAGTTTGAAGGCGATTGGACAGAATGGGCTTGAAGGAATAAATTCAACCTTGACTACGCCAGGGTTCTCCTCTCTCACCGTTTTAATCATGTGCATTTCCTCAAAGGTTAATCCAGTTTCAGGGTCAACAACTTTTCCCACAGCTTCGCGTACTTTATCCTCTAATTCCGTCAATTATACACACAGCCATTTTTACACAGACATATAACAGTCAGCAATATAAGTGTTACAAAAGATTCAGTCTGTTCCTCCCTTGATTTTGAAGCGATGGTTTATTGGGGACTTAGAATGACGTTGAATTAATGCTTTTGAAGCGCGTTCTTCTAAAGGGGCGCGTTTAATATTGGATTCCCCTTTTTGTAACCATCTTCTCTGGATGTTTGATGTCAATTATTTCGTTTACAAATTCAGCTCGGTTGATCAATTCTTGCGGCGCAAACCTTCCTGTTAATACAACATCTGTTTTTCTGGGAATCTCATCTAGAAATTTAAGGACTTCTTTTACGTCTAGAAGCTTACAGTGTAAGGCTAAATTAATCTCATCTAAAACAAGGAGGCTGGGCTTTTTCTCTTTAACAATTTTCCTAGCGAAATTTAGGGCTTTTTCAGCCAACTTTTTGTCTTCTTCTCCGAGGTTGCCTAAACCATGCCATCCCTTTCTGCCAAACTGGTAGATTTCATAGTAAGGAGCGAGTGTTTTCCGTATTTTATACTCCCCTGTGTTTTTCCACCATTTTAAAAATTGGATTATCACAACATTACGTTTGTGTCCAATACAGCGAAGCGCCAGGCCTAAAGCGTTTGTTGTTTTACCTGCCCCTGTTCCAGTGTAAAGGTATATGTAACCCAACAAATATTCCTTCTCATCCATTTTATTTACATTAGAGTATTAAGTTTTAAATATGATGATTTAATCATGTTTCTCCGAGGGCACTGGCCAATGAACTACGATTATGAATCGCTGCTTAGAAGGGCGCGTTCCCAGATACCTGAAATCGCCTCAAAAAGAGAACGTCTAGAAATTCCGAAACTCCAATATGTTGTTGTCGGTATGCGCACAATAATCCACAACTTCAAGGAAGTTGCTGAGGTTTTAAACAGAGACCCTCAACACTTATTGAAGTATTTGACAGGTGAATTGGCTACAGCAGCTACACTGCAGGAGTCAAGGATAATATTTCAGGGGAAATTTCCAGCTGAAACCCTTGAAAGGCTTCTTCAAAGGTATATGGAAACCTTTGTGACTTGCCCTATCTGCAAAAGGCCGGACACAAAAATTGTTAAAGAGAAACGCCTATCCTTCCTCGTCTGCGAAGCTTGCGGGGCGAAATCCTCAGTCAGAAACATCTAAACAAGAGTTGGGCGAATTTGAAATGCTATATGAAGATTAAGAAGATAGGCAATAACGTTTTATTAGCCTTATGCGACACAGAGATTTTAGGGAAAACATTGCGAGAAGGAAAAATAGTATTCAAAGTTACAGAGGAATTTTATAAGGGCGCCGAAGTCGAGGTTGAAGAAGCAGTGGAGATGATAGAGAATTCAACAATAGTTAACATGATTGGAAAGAACGTCGTTCAAAAAGCTGTAGAGAAGGGATATGTTCACCCAGAAGCCATCTTAAACATAGAAGGAGTGCCCCACGCCCAAATAGTGAAACTTTAGGACAAATAGTGAAACTTTCCACGTGCGCTTCTTTTAAAATTGGCTAATCTGTTTTAAAGCAAAGCTTAAACCTGTTTGTGAATTGTTCCGAAATATACTCAAAATATTTAACATTAAAGATGGAAAGTAGTGTAATGAAAGCCTAATCGTTTGGAGGTGGTTTTAATGAAATCTAAGCTGCGCTTTGGAATTAATCCGTCTCCACATCCTTGGAATGAAATTAGAAAATTTGGAGATTGGTGTGTAAGGGTTGAGGAGTTGGGGTATGATGCGGTTTTAATACCTGACCATTATGATTTACCTGTTCCTCCATTTCCATCCAATGTGCTTGTTGATGCATGGACAGCATTGTCATATGTTTCTGCAAAAACAAGCACTATTCGGGTGGGAAGCATTGTGAGTCCAATACCTAGATGGGTTCCAAGTCAACTGGCTAAAATAATTGCAAATGTGGATGTGCTTTCAGAGGGCAGAGTTATAGCCGGATTAGGCGTTGGATACTACATAGGCGAGTTCCTGAACTATTCTCCAACCCAATCTTGGGATGCTGATGGAGTAAGAGTTCAAAAGTTTGAGGAGGGACTGCAAGTTATCCTTAAACTTTGGACTGAGGAAAAAGTTTCCTTTGATGGAAATTACTATAGGCTTAATGATGCTGTACTTCAGCCTAAGCCTGTTCAAAAACCACACCCTCCATTATGGTCTGGAGGAATGGGCCCGCGGATGCTTAGGTTAACGGCGAAATACTTCAATGGCTGGATAGCCCATGGATCTTTTTCTCCCCATAGGGTAGAATCTTCAGAGGATTATGAGGCTCGGGTTAAGCTCATTAAAAAGTACTTAAGAGAGTATAATAGAAGTGAAAGCGACTTCTTATTTGGCTTTCTCCTAAAGATTGGACTGAATGTAAAGTCTATAGATGAGGCTTGCGAGTTTATAGAAAAATACCTTGACGTTGGATGCCAGTACTTTGTTGTAGAGTTCACACCTTCCCCTCCACCGGACAAATACATGGAAATGACTGAAAAATTTTCAAAAGAAATAATTCCACAGTTCACCTAGCACAGCACTTCATTTTAAATCCTTCCATTTCACACTTGCAAATTATCTGAAACTACTAAATCCGAAGGGTCTAACGCAAAAAGCTGAAAAATCGAGGGAAACTATAATGGTGAACCAAATCCAACCATTGGAGTTTGTCCACAAATTATATTTACATTAATAGTAAAATAATGCTTGTGATGGAAATGAACAGGACAAAGTATGGGAAGTATATTATTAAGGAACCGCTGGAAAAGTGTAAATGGGGTGACATTCCAAGCATACATGCATGTGGCCATGAAGAATGTTTCACGAACCTCCAGGAATTTCCAGTTGACCTTCAGCTTCGATACATAAAAAAGCCAATCATAATGGTGGAAAAGCCCCACAAACACGAAGTGGACGAGCTTATTTTCATTTTAGGCGGAAACCCATCAAACTTCTTTGAATTCGACGCTGAAGTGGAGTTATATATGGGTGAGGAGCAAGAAAAACACATTATTGACGCCACATCAATAGTTTATGTTCCTAAAGGATTGCTTCACTGCCCCCTAGTCTTTAAGAGGGTTGGCAAACCGCTTCTTGCAGGGCACATGCTCCTTACAGCAACCTACCGGAAATCAGACATGCAAGGGAAATTAGACATGACAGGATATCAAACGCACAAGGAGCGTCGACTGTACACACCTGAAGAAATCCTTAAGCTGCGAGGTCGCTGACTTACATTAAAATAAAAACTTTAATAATCTCTTCTTTTTCTTCCACGCGATTTCTATATGGTCAGATATTGGAAAATTAAAGAATCATTTAGCCATTATAGGTAACTTTCAAAGGTAAAAACCACTTTATGTAATTCAAATATTGAAGTTTTAACTTAACATTTTATCTTCAATTTTCATCCTTAGTTTCTTAGCCTTCTAGAAATATGCTTTACATAAACAATGTCTAAATAGCTTTTAGCCTTTTCTTCCGTAGAAATTCTTGTGCATTAAATTTAAGGCGTATATGAACATTAATAGGTTAATTAGGCTTACAGTCCATGCTGCTTCGGATGGGATGGGCTTAAGAGTGTTTAGGAAGTATAAGACGTATGCCTCGTTTATGAAGCATGTTGCGGTTAAAATGGGGTAAAGGATTTTTGCCTTTTTATACATAGGCAACATTAAAACTAGAACGCTTAAAGCTGGAAACATGTATCTTTCATGGATTCTTGTGGGAAGCATAAAAAAGCCGAAGTAAAGCATGAAGGCTGAGTATAAGATTAACATCTCGCCTTGAATGTTGAGGGCTTTATGCATAATGTATAGGATAAAAACGGTTAGGGCAGCGAACATGAACCATCCTGCCAATAGAAAGGTTTGATTTTCAGGTCTCCATAAGCCGCCGAAAGCCCAAATGTTAAATGCATTTGCCGTTGTTACGGAATAGTACTTGTAAGCTCCAAAGTAAATGTTCCATAGGAATGTTACGGGGTTACTCCATTCAAAGGGGAGTATTACAGCGAACAATGTAGTTATGGCTGTAGCTGCCGAAGCCAAAAATCCTCGCAACCCATGATTCTTTAAAATCAAATATATAATAAGCGGGGCTAAGGCTATCCCCTGTGGCTTAGTTAGAACGCCCAATGTAAGAAAAGCAGCTGAAAGGGCTGGTTTTTTAGCTATTAAAAGCATGAGTGAAACTAAAAGGAAGAATGTATATACGGCGTCAAATTGTCCCCATACTGCAGTGTCCAAAATGACTGCTGGGTTAAACGCGTAAACAGCTGAAGAGACAAATGAAACTTTAAAACTGAAACGCTTTCTCAAAAAGGCGAATATTAAAACCACAGTTGCAGCGTCGAAAATGGTTGGCAGAAGTTTAATCATGTAAACAGCATTCGGAGTTCCGTAAAGCGTCAAAGCCTTCGCTGCTGAACCGAAAATCCAAAAGAAGTAAACGTTGAATGGGGGATAATCGCAAAAAGCCACTCCATACTCCGCCCAGTCTACTTTGTAGAAAGCGCGTAGGCCATGATCTGCAGCGGCGTTAAACCATTTCTCATAATAGTATAAGTCGCCTATATCCCTTGAAAATGGGAAAAAAATAACTCTGAACAAAAATGAAAGGAAAAGAAGGAGGGAGAGAAAAAGGCATTCATTTTTCTTTAGTGATTTGTGAATTTTCAATCCTCCTTTGAAATCTACTCACGTCCCTCTGAATAAAAGGGTTTTCAAAATTTTCCAAAGCTGAAGGCATGCGCTCTTATTCTGGCTTATTTTTTAGTATGAATAAGTTGGTGGGGAGGCTTAATCATAGCCTATCTAGGTTTGCATATGATTTCCCTGATTTTTCTTCTTTCCTCTTTCTTGCCGAAAATTGTTTCAAGCTTGAGGAAATCCGTGCTTTTAATAGCCTCAATGACTATTGCAGTGTCCACTCCGCCTCCCTTCTCATAGCCTAGAACCCCTGTTCCGCCTACGGCTATGATTTCTTCTCCTGGTTTGACGTAGCCTGCTTCAGCTGCTATGAGGGCAACTTCAACGCAAACTTTTAAGCCTTCACAGAATCTCCTCAGAGTTTCCTGCACAATTTCAGGAAACTCATATTTGAAGTCGTTGGCGTAGCAGAAGTTATGTCCCATATGAATCAGTTTTTCTTTTAAACTTTCAGGAAATTTTGGAAACTTAGGGCCTGTTAAGCCAACAACAGTCACCTTTACATCGGAGTTTTTAAAAATTTCCAATGCTTTTTCTGCGGAGAAGCCGGTGATAGAGGCTAAAACCACGTTTTTAATTTTTCTCTTTTCCGCCCTTTCTCTAACAAGTTTAAGGGTTAATTCAGTGTTGTGTTTCCCTCCGGATTCAAAATAGACTATTCTTTCTTCCATGATTTTCACCCAGTTAAACCGTATTATAATCATTTTTCTTTTAAAGTTTTTAAAATTTTCAGGTGAAATTTATGGTTAATGCTTTCAATACCGGATTGTAAAGCCATCGTTGCCGAAATTGTTGATTCATGGTTGAATCCAATTGCAAAATTAAAAGCTGTGGGTTATGTAGCGTCTTAGATTTGCCTTTCATTTTTGGCATGATCATGCTTTTAAGGGAGAATCGTGTTCTTTTAAAGGAAGATTGAGGTGCTTGGTTGGGTAAGAAGAAGGTTATAACTGAGGAGGAGTTAAGTGAGATGGTGCTGCCCTCTGGAAACGATGTTTTAGGGGTGGCTGTTAAACTTCTGGGTTTTGACCGTGTTTTGGTTAGATGTCAGGATGGTAATGAACGTTTATGCCGTATTAGGGGTAAGATGAAGAGGCGGGTTTGGATTCGTGAAGGCGATGTTGTATTGGTTTCTCCATGGGATTTCCAGTCTGATGTTCGTGGAGATGTTGTTTGGCGTTACACCCACGCTCAGGCTGATTGGCTTCGCAGAAACGGTTATCTCTCAATTTAAATTTTTGGAGAATGCTCCTTGTCTTTTCGGAGAAGGGTTGAAAAGAGGCTTCATAAAGAGGAGAGAACTTATGAAATTGAACAGTTGATGAAGGATAAGAGAAGCGAGGAATATGAGGTTTTAGAGGAGGTTTTTGACCGTTCAACTCTAATGGTTGTCTACGACTTTTTGAACAGCGGAGTTATAGATAGGATTTACGGTGTTGTAAAGGCTGGAAAGGAATCTAGGGTTTACTGGGCTGAAAATAGGGATGGAAAGGAGTTGGCTGTAAAAATCTACCTGACAGTTTCAGCCGAGTTCAGGAAGGGCATGTTAAAATATGTTGAAGGAGACCCGAGGTTTAAAGGAGTGAAACGTGACACACGTTCGCTTATTTTTGCATGGGCTCAGAAAGAATTTAAAAACTTGGAACAGGCCAAAGCCGCGGGAGTTAGAGTTCCAAAGCCAATAGCTGTCAAAAACAACGTGCTTGTCATGGAGTTTATAGGCAAAAACGGAGTTTGCGCCCCCTCAATGAAGGAGAAACCTCCTGAAAAACCTGAGAAAACCTATAAAACCCTTTTAGGCTACTTGAAAAAACTTTACGGAAAAGCTGAACTTGTCCACGGAGATCTAAGCGAATACAACATTATGATTTGGAGGGGACGCCCTGTGCTATTCGACATGGCTCAAGCTGTTCCACTAGCACATCCCATGGCAGACTTCCTTCTAAAAAGGGATATATCCAACTTAAACAGGTTTTTCAGCCGTTTAGGAGTTGAAGTTCCAACGGCAGAACAGGTTTACAGGATGGTTACAGGAATTGTCTCATCCTAGCACTTTTGTACGCATTCCAAGGGAACGTGTAGGCGTCCTCATAGGTCAGGGAGGGGAAACAAAAAAGGCTATTGAAAAATCCCTTTCAGTAAACCTTGAAGTGGAAAGCGACACAGGAGGCGTGACCATCACCATGGCTGAAAACGCTGAAGATCCCTCAGTTCTTTTAAAAGCCAAGGACGTTGTAACAGCAATTGGCAGAGGCTTCTCCCCTGAAAACGCCTTCAAACTTATCCATGACGAAGAGGCAGTCCTAGACATTATAGACTTAAGAACCATATTTGGAAGATCTGAATCCGACATTAGACGTGTAAAGGGCAGGATAATAGGAATGGAAGGGAAAACAAGGAGGATAATAGAGGAGTTGACAGACGCTAACATAGCCGTCTACGGACATACAGTGGGAATAATTGGAAAAATAGAACAGGCGCAAATTGCAAGAGAAGCTGTTCAAATGTTAATCCAAGGAAGCCAACATGCCACAGTTTACAAGTTCCTCCACAGAAAACGTAGAGAATTTAAAAAGAAAATGCTTGAACTCTGGGAGAAACCAGAAGATTTTAGGAGAAACCAAAGTATGCCAATGTCGTAATGCTGCCCTTATAAATTGATAAATGTGAATATCGCTTCTTTAAAGATATGTGGAAAAATATGTATGGACCTTCTCATAGAAGCATATTGTTATTTATGACATGAAAGCGTCAAAATATGAAGGGTTTATGTTTTTATAGTGTAGGATGCGAAATCTGCATAGCATACGAATGAGCTTATTGCGCTTGTGTATACGCGTAGCCTTATTTCGCCGTTGGTTGAAATGTAGCTGGCTGGGCTTGTGGTTGACCAAGTTATCTTAGTATCCGATGTGCCGATTGTTCGGCTGTCGATCTGTCGCCATGAATTAGAGGTAAAGTCGTATATGTAAAGTCTCTGGGTTCGGCTGACAGAATATTTGCCGTCGTAAGTTATTGTCAAGTTCGTGATCTTGCTTGGATTTTCATTGATTTTTACATAGGCATACCAGTCAATTACCTGAGTGAAGCCCACCCTGGCGGACTTAACTCCCAAGTAAACGCTGTCGTCGTTAAAAAGTGAAGTGTGGTCGCCTAAGCTGAGCGTACCCTTTGTGATGTAAACACCTTGGGGTGAATATGTCTCCTTTATTTCCGTTATCACTTCAATCGTGGTTATCTTAGAGTTGTCTGTTGTGTCTGTCTCGCCTTCCAATACGCTGGCCTCTGCCTTTAAGGTATGGGTGCCAACACTTGCACTTGTTGTATCCCAGTTGAAAGTCTGGGTTGTAGATGCTCCAGCAGTTAAAGTGAATGATGCAGAGCCTATATTCACATTACTTGTAATGTCTGTCAGGTTCAGTTTAAGGGTTTCAGGGGCGGTTCCTTCGTTTTTTACCGTTATTTTTATTATGGCTGTGTCTCCTTTGGCGACCCATGAAGGAGCATCTATAGCCGTGACTGCGACATCATGGACATCTGTCTTCGTTGCGGCTTCATCTGCGTCTATTAAGCCATATCCATACGTGGTATCCCAGCTGTTTGTTCCTAGATCGTCAGCGGTTGTTTGCAAGCGTGTTCTCACATCTATATTTGTTAATGCTGGGTTTGAAGCTATTACAAGAGCTGCTGTGCCTGCGACATGTGGACATGCCATTGAAGTTCCGCTTAGGGTTCCATAGTTGTAGCCGTAAGTCCTGGTTAACGTGACGCTGTAGGTTGGTAAGGTTGAATATATGCTTACACCTGGTGCGGCTAATTCAAGATATGGACCTGAATTGCTCCAATAAGGCGCTACGTCGTTGCTGGCTGTGGCGCCAACAGCAATAACAGAATCATATGCAGCAGGATAGGAGTATTCATTAGTATTTGGATTTCCATCCCCATTGTTACCGGCAGCTGCAACTAAGACTAATCCTTTTTTATAGGCATTGTCACATGCGTCTTTAAGACTTTGCGAGTAGGTTGATGTCCCTAAACTCATTGATACGACTTGTATATTATTGTTAACGCACCATTGAATTCCTGAGATAACATTGCTTAGGTAGCCGCTTCCGGCGCTATTTAAAACCTTAACAGCATATAGGTGGGCTTCTGGGGCAACTCCAATAACTCCGATTTCATTGTCTTCAGCTGCGACAATTCCGGCACAATGAGTTCCATGGCCATGGTCATCTTTTGGATCTGCATCGTTATTTACAAAGTCATATCCACCTTTATAATTGTCATTTAAGTCTGGATGGGTGTAGTCTATTCCAGTGTCTAGTATCGCTACTTTAATGCCGGCTCCCTTGTTATACCCATGGACAATTTCTGCGTCTATTCTCTCAACACCCCAGGGAAGCGTCTCTTGTATTATATACACTTCGATGTCTGGTTCGATATACTTAATTTTAGGATTCTTTTTCAAAGAATCTATCGCCTGTTGAGGCAGTGAACACACAACTGCGGGAATTAGTTTATATTCGCATTTGATGTCACCGCCATGGGATCGAATTAGATCTGGGTCGGGCTTTTCCTTGAACCCCACTATAACCGGTACCTTTCCCGGAGGCTGCGCCTTCAAACCGCTTATCAACATTGCACTAAGCAATACTGGTAAAAACATGACAATTAATGTGGTTGTCTTCCTCAATTTATCTAACTCCTCACAATACATATTGTTTCGTCATATTTAAGAGTTATTTATTCAGTTTAACTTTTAGTGTACTTGAATGTTGCTAAATTTGGACAAATGATTCTCTCTCTTTCAAAGGCTACTTGTCTTAAGCACAGTAACAACAACGTTATTGTTTCTCATGTATTCAAAAACCCGCAAGGGTCATTTAGCTTCAGCCCATTTGAACTATAGCCATCCTTTGTAAGGTAGAGTGGAAGGCGCCCAAATATTTCATAGTTTTCACTTTTTCCTTCGAGTTGCAGAAATGTTTAAGTTTATTGCATGTTTAGTGTGCTTATAAAGATTTAATTGGGCGGATGATATAGTTGGATTTCCTTTTAGACTTAGCTAAAGCCGTTATAACTTTATTCATCATTGTTGACCCTCTTGGGAATATTCCCATCTTCATTAGTTTGACTGGCAAAATGCCTGAAGAGCAGAGGCAGAAAGCCTTCAGAACAGCCCTATTAACTGGTTTTGTTCTTCTCCTTTTCTTTGCTTTGGTAGGTCATCAAATATTCATGCTTTTTGGAATATCACTTTACAGTTTTATGATGGCTGGTGGAGTTCTGTTATTGATAGTCTCTATTAGGATTTTGGTTCGTGGAGGGTGGGAGGAGGGTTCATCCCAGCCAGAAAGTGTGGGGGTAGTTCCTATAGGTTTCCCTCTTTTAGTTGGTCCAGGCGCCATTACCACAACTATTTTGAATCTTCAAGCATTTGGCGTAATAGTGACAATTATCTCCGTTTTAATAGTATTCGCTGTGGCTCAGCTTATTCTTAGGCTTATAAATCCTATATACAATTTCTTAGGAAGCTCTGGTTCACTGGTTATATCTAGGCTCATGGCCCTTCTAATAGCAGCCATAGCCATTCAATACATATTGGACGGGATTTTCTGGCATTTTCAAAAAATCATATGAACCTACCATGTTAAGGGTTTGTGGAAAATTAGCTCCATTTTCACAGGAGTTTTCCTTCAAAGTTGCAGTTTAGCACGCTTTTTAAATATTATCACAGAATGCGGACCGCCAATTATAAAAAGAAGGGGTTTTTGGGGAATCTCCGTATTTCGATGGTTTGGGGAAAGCCGAGGATGTTAGAGTTGGCAGTACTCGCGCACTCAAGATCCCAATCATAACTTCAGCGGGGCCAGAGTCGTCATCGCACTGCCATCAAAATTAAATGTAGACTTGGATAAAAAGTTATAGCTGAAACGGCAAGTGTGGAGGCTTATGCTAAAACACATTAAGGTTTCACCATTAGCAGCTGAAAGTTTAGGTGTCAGATCCATGTGCACCTTTGTGGAAACTAGAGACATTAAAATCCTCTTAGATGCAGGAGTTTCTCTATGCCCGAAACGCTTCGGCCTGCCTCCCCACCCAATGGAGTTTGAAGCCATAAAAGGATGTCGAAAAAGCATTTCTGAGGCGGCTGAAAAAGCAGAGGTTGTAACTATAAGCCACTACCATTTTGACCACCACACACCTTCCTTTGAGGATTGGCTTTGTAACTGGACAGAGGCTGAAGAAACAGCGAGACAAATCTACAGTGGGAAGATGGTGTTGATGAAGAGTCCAAAGGAATATATTAACTTCAGCCAGAGGCGGAGGGGATGGGTTTTTCAGAAGACTGGGGGAAAATACGCTGAAAAGCTTGAAGTTGCAGATGGAAAAACCTTCAATTTTGGAAGGACCACCATAAAATTTTCCCAGCCGGTTTTCCACGGGCCTGAAGATTCAGCTTTAGGCTGGATCCTAATGACCACAATAGTTTATGAAGGTGAGAAATTTCTGTTTGCGCCAGATGTCCAAGGCCCCATTTCAGAGCACACGCTTAAACTGATATTTGAAGAGAAGCCGCAGCTAGTTATGATTGGAGGTCCACCGCTTTACCTGGCCGGGTTCAGAGTTGAAGAGAAACAGGTTCAGACTGGACTGAAAAACCTTGAAAAAATAGTCGCCGCAGTCAAATGTACAATCTTAGAACATCACATACTTAGGGATGAGAAATGGCGGGAGAAAACATTGAAAGTGTTTAAGAAGGCGGAAAGGGCAGGAAACACCGTTATGACAGCAGCTGAATATTTAGGCTTAAAAAACTTTTTACTTGAATCTGAAAGAAAAAGGCTATTCGCTGAGAATCCACCCTCAAAACAGTTTGAAAAATGGATGAATGAATCAATGGAAAAGAGGAGAAAAGTTAAGCCTCCCATATAGCGCTCCCAAAATTGTTTATCTACAGCCAAAACTGCGCAAGAATAGAGTAAAATCGTTGAGAGAAAAAGCTAGTTTTAAACTTTAAAAAAAATTTAATTTTTGGTTAGGATTGGAAAATTGGAGTTGAGGTTGTTTATGAAGAGAAACATCAATTTTGGCTAAAATTCGCTTTTTATTCTTTTAGAAATATTTTAAGCATTTCTTTTGCATTTTCAAGCATTGCATGGTTGTTGTTGAAGAAGACGTAAACCTTTTCAGGATTCACTTTCAGTATTTTCTCCGCTACTTCTTGGAGTTCCATGTGTGTGTAATAGTGGGAATACCACGCTGTCCGTCCATGCATCCTTTCATAGACTATGCCGTTTGTGTTGAAGATGTCTAGGGGAAAATCCGGGGAGTCTACACTTACCCATGTTATGCCAAGCTTTGAAGCCCATTCTATATATTTTTCATCGAACCATTTGTTGTTTCTAACTTCCAGGGCGAACCTTTCGCCAAGACTTGTTTTTTCAATGAACCTTTCAAGGATTTGCATATGCTTCGGAGTCATGGAGGGTGGAAGTTGAAAAAGGAAGAAATCAATAAATGGTTCAAGGGGAGCAAAAAGGTTGCAGTACCTTTCCCAATATTCAAATGCTCTTCCGCTGAATTTAAAAGTGTGAGTTATAAGTCTGTTCACTTTAATAGCCCATTTAAGTTTCTTACCCTTAACTGCCCATGAACGCACCATGTTCGAGTATGGGAAACGGTAAAAGCTCATATTAAGCTCAACAGCATTCAGACCTGAATTTTTAACAAACCAGTCGAGGCTCCCCTCAGTGTTCCATGAATAGAACCAGCCTGATGTGCCGACGAAAAATTTCATTATAGATCAATATTAATAATATTTAAGAACTAAAAGGCGTTTCGAATATTATTTAAAATGCTTAATTAGCCTTTGAATATACTTCGCCAAGAATTCTGGCTAAGATTAAGAAATTTCTCTTCCAGCATCATTTAATGTTCATCAAGGCCGCCTCTTCTGCGCATATTCTTTCCAAAAAGTTTCTTCAACACCTTAAAAAGAGGCTTCGGGGAATTAGCCTATACTTATTCAACCGCTTCTGGAGGAATGCCCAAATCCGTGAAGACCTTAGTAATGCCCTCTATAACCTTCTTTTTAGCTTCGTTTGAAAAGCCTCTCCACACATTTACATGAACAATTGGCATGATTTGTTCTATGTCCCCGTCCATTTTAAAAGCTTTACTTTTATTACTAAAAGTTCCTCTGAACTATTATCTTTTACAGTATAAAAGCCAAATGAAACAACTTTTTACCTCAGGCTGGCAGTCTTCGCTCCTTTAAAATTAGAGTATATGCTTTTAAAAACCTTAGATATGGGCCCGAGGCCGAGATTTGAACCCGGGCACCGGGCTCCACAGATATAAGAAACCTACGGTTTATCATTTTCCCTTAAATGAAGATGATGCGATTAAGGGTTTTGCGGATTTCTCAAAGGTTGATTTAAGGCTTAGCGAGATTACTGTTAAGGAGCATTTGTTTGAGGTTAAAAGGTTTCTTGAATGGTTTAGGCTTAACAGTTCCAAGGATGTTTCCAGGGATGTTCTGCGTGAGTATTTGAATCGTTTTAACGGTTGTAGCGCTTACACTTACAGTAATGTTTTGAAGGCTTTAAGGCGGTTTTTAAGGAATTACCTTGATAGGCCTGAGGCTGTTGAAAGTTTCCGTTTGCCTAAGAAACCTTTCAAGTTTAAACAGGTTCCATTAAAATGGATTTGAGGCGGTTCTATGAAGCTTTAGAGAGCCTATTGAAAAAAGCGTTTTGCGCAGTTTACTTATAGCTTCCCTTTCAGCGCGCTCGCTGGTGTTAAAAAGTTATATATAATACGCGTTAGATACCGTCTAAGGAGATGTTCTAATTTGCCTTTCATTGAGATACATTATCTAGATGGAAGAACTGAGGAACAACTGGAGAAATTGGCTAAAGCTATCACAGACGCTGTTGTCGAAATCTTTGGAGTCCCAAGGGATGTGGTTTGGATAAAATTCAGTGAGATGCCTAAAACCCGTTTCGCCACGGGCGGCGTATTAAGGAGCAAAATATAGTTAGGCAAATACTTAAAACCCTAAATTCCCTTTTTTATGCGCGCTCAGTTTTGGCTAGGCATTACCTTGACATTCGCCTGAGAAGCATTCGCCTTCAAACATAATAACCTAAATAGAAGCTCAAAACAAAGAAACAAGCCGAAAAAAGGGAAGGTATGGAAACTGTAGGTTGCCATAGAGGCCGAGGCCGGGATTTGAACCCGGGCGCCGGGCTCCACAGGCCCGTAGGCTTCCAGACTACCTCACCTCGGCCACCTGGCGGTATCCTCGACCATTTTTAATGTTTGGGTTCTTATTTTCTTTTTCTGATAAGCATCATGTGACTTCATAGTTAAATACGTATTCTAAAATAATTGAATGAAGTTGCCCATTTCTTGTGCCACATTTACACCCTATGCGCTGTCAGTTTTTGTGAAATTGAAAGTTAACACAAGTTTTAAATAATAAGGATGTTGATAAAAGTAATCGCTGAAAATGGAGGAAATTTTATGTCAACAAAGAAAGCCATCGCTAAGATGCATGCAGCGGTAATTGCCATAATCATTATTATTGCGGTTATAGCTGGTGTAGCCTATTACTATACAACCCTCCCTGGGCCAACTCCAACACCGGCAACGCCCACGCCTAAAACGCCTACGCCTGCCACTCCTACTCCTGCGACTCCGACACCTGCAACACCTACACCTGCTACTCCAACTCCAGCTACGCCTACACCGGCTACGCCTACACCTACGCCGACGCCTTCGGTTCCGATAAAAATAGGTGTGGTGGGAGAGCTTACTGGTCCGTGGGCTTATAGCGGTACTGGACAGCTTGAAGGTTTAAACTTTGCTGTTGAAAAGATTAACAAGATGGGAGGGGTTCTAGGCCGTAGAATTGAGCTTGTGGTTACCGACTCGAAAAGTGATACAAGTGAGGCTATCACGCTCTTTCGGAGGTTGGTGGAAGTCGATAAGGTTTCAGCAGTAATTGGCGGAGTTTCAAGCAGTGTTGCGATTTCTCTTAGTGCAGAGGCGGAAAAGGCGAAGGTTCCAACGATAATGAGTTGGGCGGCATCAGAAAGGGTTCACACAAAAAACTCTAGTTATATATTTAGAAGCCCTGTTCAACTCACTCCCCCAGTTATGCAAGGGGTTACCGAATATATCAAAAGCAAAGGGTATAAGCGTGTGGGTATGCTCATTGCTGACTACGCCTTCGGTCGATCCGTTGAAGCTAACTTGAAAAAATTTCTTGAAGCTATTCCAGGTGCACAGGTAACTGTTGAAGCTGCACCAGTAGGGGAAACAGACTTCACATCCTATATTCGGAAGCTCCAAGCCTTTAACCCTGAAATTTTGGTTAACGGGCATCCCCCTGGAGGCGCTTCTGCTGTGAAACAGATGATTGAAATGGGGATGGAAGTGGAAGTCATTATTGCATATGCTCCTGACTGGACTGAACTTTGGGGAGCCTTACGGGAGGACGCTTTCCGCATAAGAGTGATACATGTCTGGGGCAGTTTCGACCCTAGCAATCCGGACTACATAAAAGTTGCAGAAGAATTTAGAGAGAAGGTAGGGAAGTTTATGGATATATCGCAAGTTGTAGGTTACATACAAGTTAATCTTCTCGCTGAAGCCATAAAAAATGCGAATTCAGCGGAACCTGAAAAAATTAGAACTGCTTTAAGTCAGATTAGCTATCGATCCTTCATTGCTTTCCCCATGAGCTACACGCCATGGGGCGAGTTTAAAGAGCAACGCATAGTTCTAACAGTATTCAAGCCTGGTCCGCCTCCTGGCAATGTTAATCCGCTAGCAGCGTGGCATCCAGAAGCAATATACATATCTCCCCCGTTGGAGCCTTACGTTCCGGCAGCGTAGCCTTCATCTAAAAGGAGAAAGCCATCAATGCAGACGATACTTAAAGGAGAGTCTATAACTAAAAACTTTGGCGGCCTAGTAGTTCTTAAAGACGTAAATTTTGAGGTTCATAAAGGCGAAATTTTAGGCCTTATAGGTCCCAACGGAGCTGGCAAAACTACTCTCTTTAATCTAATTTCTGGGGCTTTTCCACCCACTAATGGTAAGATATTTTTTGAAGAAAAGGATATCACTCGCCTTAAAGCACATCAAGTTTGCAGGTTAGGTATTGCTAGAACATTCCAGCTTGTTAGACCGTTTAATAATATGAGCGTTATTGAAAATGTTACAAGCGGCGCCATATTTGGAAGGGAGGGAACCGTAAACTTGGAAAAGGCTCGTGAGAAAGCCTCATTCATAATAGATTTTATTGGTCTTAGGAAAAAAGATGCTCTGGCAAAGGATCTAACCTTACATGAGAAAAAAATGTTGGAGCTGGCCAGAGCCTTGGCCTCTAACCCGAAAGTTTTATTGATTGACGAAGTTATGGCTGGACTGAACGCTGCAGAAGTGCAAGAAACCATGAAACTAATCAGCAGGATTAGAGATGAATTAAATGTAACAGTGTTCTGGATTGAGCATGTAATGAAGGCTGTTATGGGCTTAGCTGAACGTATAATAGTTCTGGGTTATGGTAAGGTGATAGCTGAAGGAAAGCCAGCAGAAATTGCCAACCTTCCAGCCGTTATAGATATTTACTTGGGGGGAAAATCTGTTGAGTGAAATATTATCTGTTAAGAATATTGATGTTTTCTATGACGACTTACCTGTTCTAAGGGGCATTAACTTAGAAGTAAAGGAGGGAGAAATAGTTTTGGTCTTGGGTTCTAACGGTGCTGGAAAAACTACTCTTTTGAAAACAATTTCAGGTCTTTTACGACCTATTAGAGGGCAGGTGCACTTCCTTGGCAAACGTGTAGATGGCCTTCATCCTTACGAACTGGTCAGGATGGGTATGAGCTATGTGCCGGCTGAAAGAGACCTCTTCCCCCTAATGAGCGTTATGGAAAACCTCGAGATGGGAACCTATATAGCTAGGGCGAGAAAAAGTAAGCAAGAACGACTTGAATTCGTCTTCCAACTCTTTCCAGTTTTAAAGCAGCGGAGGAACCAGCTGACTCGCACGCTCAGCGGCGGTGAGCAGCAGATGTTAGCTATAGGAAGGGCATTGATGACTTCACCGAAACTTCTTATGCTTGATGAGCCCTCTTTCGGCCTTGCTCCCAAGCTAATGCTTGAGCTCTTCAAGGCAATAAAACAAGTTAATCTTGAAGGCACAGCTATTCTGATTGTTGAACAGAACGTTCGCCACACGTTAAGTATAGCACATAGGGCTTATGTATTGGAAAACGGCAACATAGTCCTTGAAGGCGCCAGCGGCAAGATCCAAGAGGACCCATTGGTGAAAGAGGCTTACCTGGGAATGTAGGCGGGTGGAAGCTTGTTTATAGAACTACTATTAGATGGAGTTACCTTCGGGCTGATGCTTTCCTTATTGGGAGTAGGCATCACATTAATCTTTGGACTTGGCGAGATTCTGAACTTAGCACACGGAGAGTTCGCTGTCATATGTGCCATATTAGCGTCAATATTCATAGACATGGGATTTGACACAGTTCCAAGTATAGTTCTAAGTTTGGTAATTGTAGGATTGATAGGCCTGGCTTTCGAGAGGCTTCTCTTATTCCCAGTTTACCGTGCAAAGGGAGAGGTACGGATACTTATGGGAATCTTTATGACGCTTGGGTTATCTTTGGCTATACACAGTTACTTGGTGAATACGCTTCCTAAGGCACAGTTTTCAGTGAGGCTACCCTTTAGGAGTATAATAATCGGCGGCCTAATCATAAGGCCCTCTAGCCTCTTATCAGCAGCCATCTCTGTATCCGTCTTGATAGTTCTTGCATTTTTCCTTAAAAAAACATATGTTGGCAAGGCTGTTAGGACAGTTGCTCAGAACGAGGTAGGATCGCAACTCTGTGGTGTAAACCCTGCAAACCTTCGAACATTGATATTCGCCGTAGGGGCTGTTATGGCAGGTTTTGCTGGAATTCTTTACGGTCTTATAGCCACCGTTACAGTTGCTGTCGGTTTTGATTTAACTACCTTCGCCCTTATAGTTGCCATAGTTAGTGGAGTTAGGAGCGTCTACGGCGCCATTATAAGTGGTATTATACTCGGCATAGTGCACTCAGTCAGCAGCTTCTTTTTCGGAGCTTATATTTCACTCGTAATCTTCCTGGTTGCTGTGATCCTATTAATCTTAGCTCGACCTGAGGGGATTCTTGGTGAAAAAAGCTAGCGCAGTTCAGAAACTTATCATTCTCGCGGTGTATATTCTGTTACCTGTCCTATTTGGCGGCACCTACCAATTGAGAGTGCTAAATTTACTCGTGATCTTCACCTTATTCACGATTTCCTCAAACATAATTTTCGGGCATACGAGGCAGTTGTTCCTATGTCATGGTGCACTCGTAGGCATAGGCGCCTACACTTCCGTCCTCCTATCAAAAAGTTTTGGAATCAATCCTTGGATAATATTTCCAATAGGAGCCTTGCTTTCAGCATGCATAGGCTCCTCCATAAGCATTATTTCCTCTATAAGAAGGTTAAGCATTATCCTCATAGCAGTTTTAACCCTATCCTTCCAGATTATTTTTGGAGAGCTAGCTGTAGGTCTGCGAGAAATAACAGGGGGAGATGAAGGT
>JAVZIQ010000035.1:0-17998 GCA_038871175.1 Bathyarchaeia archaeon
GCGTAAGGCCCGTAATTTTCCAGAATTCTCTTAATTTCTCCAACTATCAGTTTTATGGCTTCATCCCATGAAATCCTCACAAACCTGCTTAAACCCCTATTCTGAGGGTTTCTATTCCCTTCAGAATTCCAATCAACCCTTTTAAGGGGAAACATAACCCGGTTAGGCGAATATACAGAATTCTTATAAACGAGTCTAAGAGGTGGATTCAGCTCCTTCATTAAAGGTTTGAAAACTTTTCCACGAACCTCCCAACTCCAAGAGGGCAGCTCTTCAGCTCTATACTTCCAGTCATATCGTAAAGGCTTAATCCTTATAACTCTGTTGTCCTTAACATCAACTCTAGAAAGATCCTCTGCAGAGCTGAAACCAGCCAATGAAAGATTCTTGACGCATTGTTTCTCGTTAGGAGAGAGGTCCCTATCAGTTAAATTTTCTCTATCTTTCATGTTTAGACTCACCATGTCTTCAATCTCCGGCGCAGAGTATAGGGGCATTTTATTTTTGCAATTTTAAAGTTTCAGCTGCTAATATGAGAATTTGGCTGTCCACTTGGATGCTTTCCGCCCAAGCAGTTTCACTCCGTAAAATTGTTAAACGCAAATTCCGCATTTAGCTGTTAAAGAGGGTTTTCGTTAGATTTAAAAAATTTTAATCTTAGGTTTTTAGAATTACCTTTCAAACGCAAGGTTTTTAATATCTTCGGGCGGGTAGTATTGCGCCCTTTCTTTATGGTTGCTCACGTAAATTGTCTTACCTTCTATTGTTCTAGAATATTTTGGTGCAAGTAATAGGTGGCAGAAGACGAGAGGTTTACCAACTCGTTTGTAAATCAGGGGGTTATGCGGCAATCCCTTGGGAATAAAAACTATAGCTGGAGTATTGATTAAATGTTTTTCTTTTTCCTCACCCATGCAAATCTCAATCTCCGCGTCAAATTCAAAGAAATTTTGTGGATTACTGCCTAAGAAAAATAGAAGCTCATCTACATCGAAGTGAACATGCGTTTGTTCCTCCATAATGTATGCCTCTTTTATAGTTTCAACTTGAAGGTCTACGGGGAAGCCCGAGAATCCAACACATTCCTCAAAACCACATGCATGTATGGATGGAAACCATCTGCCCTTCACTATTGGCTGTTTTATAATATACTTTCCATATTTAATTCCACTCATTTTTCCACTTCCTTCTCGAAACAATAAACATTGCCAGTAATATACATTTTTATTTTATCGCTCAAATCAGTAAGTTTCATTCATCCATGTATCGACACAAGGTAGCGTAGATTTCAAAAAATGCCTTGATGTTTCATAAAAGGACGCGGAAGGTTTTTCTTTTTCATTATTTCACATGCGCACAATACTTTTATAGTTCAGGATTTGTAATCTGAAAAGAGGGGGCATTGAAGGATGAGTGGGAAAAATGTTGTTCTATACAACCCAGCCTATAAGCCTAAGCCGGAACCTTCCAGTTTCCTCCAGCCAAATCAGATTTCCGAATTAAAGGGTAAATCCGTGGCAATTTTAGATAACTCATGGTGGGTTTGGGAAAAAACACTGCCGACTTTGAGAAAAGCGTTGTTAACGCGATACGGAGTTGCAAAGGTATCTATATATAAGGTGCCAAGGTCTAGCCCTGCGACACCTGATGAACTTAAGAAAATCGCGGAGGAAGTGGACTGTGCTATTGTTGGTCTTGCCTTTGGTGCTCCAGAAATAGAGTGTATAGTTGAAGATGCTGTTGCTCTGATGAAAGAAGGGCTTCCAATAGTCTGCATTGTAGTTGGACAGGATCCTGATATCACGATATGGAAGAAACTGATGGTGTCTAGGAATGCCAACATTCCTTTCGTCACCATTCCAAGGGAGCCAGAATTGCTTCCAGTGGAAGAGGCCATTGAAATGATGGAAGCAATTATTGATGATTTAGCCAACACACTCAAAAACCCACTAATGCTTCAGGTTGAGGATGTTTTTAATGAACCCTTCCTAGAAGTGCGGGATTCGCTGGATGAAATATACGATATTTTTTATGCGAATGGCTGGACTGACGGCCTCCCAATAATTCCACCAACTCAGGAGAGGGTGCATAAGATGCTCAAATACGTCGGAGGGAACCCGGAAGAGGTGGTGGGGGAATTGCCGATGCTAAAAGGTTTAGCAACTCTCGGCGCTATTGCTGCTAATGGGGTTATGGCAGGATGTCTTCCTGAGCATATGCCTGTTCTTATAGCCATAGTGAGGGCCAGCCGTGGATTGGGATTTGGCGCCATAGGACCTACGATGGTTATCATTAATGGACCAATACGCAAGAAACTGGAAATAAATTGTTCAACTGGATGTATGGGGCCTGGAAGACGTAGCAACGCTGCGATAGGCCGTGCCCTTCAGCTTATGCTGCGCAACATTGGGGGGTCTAGCCTTTTCTTTATGCCCGACATGACTGGACATCCAGCAAGCTACACTTTTTGCTTTGGAGAGAACGAGGAGGAAAGTCCATGGATCCCATTGCATATGGAAAGGGGATTTTCACGGGAAACTAGCACGGTTACTGTTGCCGGCATCTATCCTGCCTCCATTATTCAAAGTGCTACTTACACCTATGATTGGGAAACAATAATTAGGGTTTTAGCAGACTCAACAACATATCTTGGAAATAGTGGAATGTTATACGGCTCTGGAAGAGAATCCGCTGGCAGGATGTGGGTCTTTCTAACCCCTGAGCTGGCTGAAAGGCTTGCATCGGCTGGACTGTCGAAAAGGAAAGTTAAAGAGCACATATGGGAGAAAGCTAGATTTCCAGTTTCCCAATACCCGCCAAATTTTGTGCCTTACCCACATCACTTGCTGGTGAAAAACGGGGAGGTACAGGCTATGCGAAGCCCAGAAGATGTTAACGTGGTGGTAGTGGCATCCCGTCCTGGAAGATATTATGCGATGACAATAAATGGAGGCGCAGGTACCACCGTGCCCATAACATAACATACTTTCCCTAACTTTATTTTAGGTGCGTAACTCTTCAGAGTATTTCACGGATCTTCAGGAATTATGAAACGCGGTGTCCTTTGAATCTTGTACCAAAGGGTATCCCATCCAACTTCATCATAGGATATTAAGGGCCTAAACCTGCCTTTCTCCTCCATCCCTTTTAAATGTTTTATAAAACCTTCTCTGCTATTTTGAATTTTTTCAAAAAGTCGCAGCCCTCACAGTTATACTTGAATGATGGCGGCTTAGTGGCGAAGTCTATGCTGTCCATAGGACAGTTCTCAACACAAAGCCTACACTCAGGATATACACACTTCGACAAGTCAATTTTATATTGACTTCTCAAGTTCATCGCCATTTCTTCTGGTTCCATCTCAATAGCGTTGTATGGGCATATCCTGTTGCATAGGGATTCATTCCAGCATCCAGGCTTGCAAGGCGAATCCTTCGAAAGGTCAATAACTCCAGCTAGGCAAAGATCCTGGCATAAGGTACATGAAGGATATTTACATCTCTCTTTATTAATCATCCTTGTAGGTCTCACGCCAGGGAAAGGCTCGACGAGAGGGTGTGGCTTAAAAAGTGATGGGGCGTCGTCGCCCTTTGGAATTGAAGGTATCAGATCCCTTCTTCCCGAAATCACCTGCAAAGCTCTCTCAGCCATTTCCCTCCCAAAAACCTCAGCCTCAACAAGATCAACCATATCAGGATGACCATGCGCAGGGCTTGGGTAAGGTATATGGCACACCGAATTGCTCTGGGCGAACCAATCCATCCATCCGATTATTTGTCCATTCTTTCTCTGAATAAGCTGAGCCAGCCTCATAAAAAGACCTAGGGGAAGTGTTCCATGGGTGGCGAAAAGGAAAAAAAGCTTACCACTCATATCAGGCATTTTATAAAGGAAAAGGCTAACGTTTGCAGGTTCTCTCTGAAACCAGACTGGCGATCCAAACCCTACTAAGTCATATTTGGCTAGTTGTTTAGGGCTTATTTCTTTTATTTGGGCTATGTCGGCTTCCAAAACTTTTTTCATCCCTCGGTGAATAGCCTTAGCAATTTTCCTTGTATTTCCGCTCAAAGAAAAATAAACAACAACACCCCTCATAGTCAAACCGCCATTAAAATATAGCTCAACAGTCCAGTATTCGACCTACCCCAATGATAAATCGACGCACGCGCTAACTTGTCTATGTGAAGTATTGCATCGGGGTTTTTCTCTTCATATATCTTTTTGGCTTCTCGCCAAGCATCCCAGTTTATGGCGCCAGTAGGGCATAAAGCTTCACATAGGCCTCCGCAGTATGTACATGGCTTATGAAGTATTGGAGGATCGACAGTTATGTCTATTCCATCCCATGGACAATTCTCCATGCAAAGCTTACATGCAGGATAGAGGCATTTTTCCTTTTCAAACTTGACATAGTCCCTGGGGTGGGGGGCATCCTTAAATACCCTTTCAGGAGCCAAATCTCCATAATCAATCATAGCAGGCACCTTTTTCGGAATAAGGTTGGTTTCTCCGCGATGTATTTTTACGCTGCGAATAATCATTTCCCTTCCAAATTCTTCTGCTTCTTTGAGGTCTATTCCGTCAGGGTGCCCTTCGGTGTACCATGGTCCTGGGTATTGGGCGTGGTTGCCGCCTCCATACCAGTCTTTCCATCCAATTACAGCGAGACCTTTTGCCTTTAACTTTGGGATTATGCTGGCAAAAAAGTTGGACGGTAATGTTCCGTGGGTTGAGAAGACGAAGCAGTGTTTTCCCCCTAGAAAGCGCATGTTGTTTATGAAGGCCGAAACCCAAGCAGGTTCTCGACTGTGATGGGTTGGCGCCCCAACCCCGATTAAATCATACTCGTATAATCGCCTCGGATTGGCCTCCTTCATTTTGAAGATGTCACATTTACCTGTTATAAGTTCAACGCCCCTACGAATTGCATATGCAATTTTTTCAGTGTTACCCGTCTGCGATGTATAAACCACTACAACTTTCATGTTTAATTCACCATTTTTTATATTAGTCTCTAATGAAAAATCCTTAATTTTAAATGTTGGATGCCTCGGGGTAGAGTTATTTATTTTCTTTCTGTTCTTCTACTTGTTCATGCGGTGGCGGTATGCTTTTAAGTGGGAACGCTACGGATTTTCCATCCCATTTTTCGTATGGCTTTGGAGGTGGTGGGATATTTTCAGTCTTGACCGTTGGACTATACTCCCAGTAGTAGGATGTCGGCCTGTCGGGTTTCAGGTGTTCAGGTATGTGAAAGATGCGTTCTTCTATTGCGCGTGAACTACTTACCTCAACCCAGCTCTTTTCATAAGGCGTCATAAATATGGGGTATACGTGGAAGTGCCATATTTTCCATTCACCTTTTTCTTTTACAAAGTCGCATCCATATTTACACCAAGCCCAGTATGCCCTTAGCTTTCCATTTTCAACATAAGCAGTTTCAACACCTGGCGAAATCCAAACAGCCTTTGCTGTTTTGCCATCTCCAGCAACTTCAATTACAGGTGTTGTAAGAGTGTGAATGAACATAGTGCCTACGCGTGCTTTTTCTCCCCCAACCCTATGAACTCCAAGGAACAACTTTCTAACTCCTTCGATTCCCTCATACACACCCCAGTTAGCTATCTCTGCACTTACGCCGGGGGTTTCCTTCGCGAAAAGTTCAACTGTCTCCTCTTGCATATCTGCAGTGTGATAATATTCGTACCTACTCATCAAATTTTGTATTTTGTGAACATCTTCCACCAGTTCAATTCGTTTTTCTAAAAGTTTTAGCATTCCTTCTATCTTCTCTAAACGCTTTTCGATTTCTTCCATTAAACCAACCTCATCAGATGAGTTATCCATAGCCTTATTAAGATTTCGCACTCTTCCACTTATAAGCTACCTAAATAGTATTATGGGTCTCAAGGATTAACTAAAAACAAGAATTCCTTTGACTTTAAACTAGGATATCCCAAAAGATTTAATCAAAAGATATAAAAGGCATGAAACACGCTTGCCTTCCATTTTAAAATCTCCCGCTTTTTCCTTCCTACTTCATCATGGAATGTGTGCTGTTTCAAGTTTGTTACTTTTATCACTGCTGCTGTTTTAAATTCTTAAATGAGGTTAATTTGAATGACCCAGAAGTTAGATGATGAAGTTTTGCAGTTTTTTGAATCTGGTTCTTAATAACCCTACAATTCCTTGAGGGGCGAAGGATGCAACAATTATAACCAGAATTGCGAATATGGGCAATTGAAGCCCAGGCACAAGCCTCATGAGAACTTCCTTTAGAATCTCATATATTAATGCGCCTATTATAGGCCCAGTTACTGATCCGGCCCCTCCCATTAACACCGTGAGCACAGCTTCGATGGTGTATGAGGGGTCGAATACTGTGACTGGCCTTACCCAAAAGATTTTGAAGGCTAAGACGCCTCCGGCGATTCCTGGGAAGATTGAGCTTATGGCGAATGCTGTTAATTTAGATTTGAAGGCGTCAACTCCCATTGTTTGAGCTGCGTCATGATCTTCCCTTAAGGCTTTTAATGAGTATCCAAGTGGGGAATTTGCCAGTTTATAGGTTAATACGGTGACAATTATTGAAAGCGTTAACAGAACGTACGCAAGCATGTAAGGATCATATAATGAGCCTATGTACTTGTACAATGTAAGCCCATAGGATCCTCCAGCTATTCCAGTCCCAATTATGAAGTATTTCGCTGCGAACATTAGGGTTAATGTTCCTATGGCAAAGAAGGGGCCTTTAAGTCTTAAAACAACAACACCTATCAACAAAGCTATTATTACTGAGGTTACGCCTCCAACGATCATAGATAAGTATGGATTTAAATTTTGATAAACTAGTACTGCAAAAGTGTATGCTCCAACACCTGAAAACGCAATTATGCCTAGATTCACCAGTCCACTAAAACCCAAGGCAATGTTTAGAGACTGGGACAACACCATTAAGAACGCAATGCTGTAAACAAGCTCTAAAGATGCTCCTGAAACCGAAGAAAGTACTAGTAGAAAAGCGTAAATACAAATCCATATGATTGGATATTTGTTTTTAACCATTATTTTCTGCCTCCTAATATCCCTTGAGGCCTAATTAACAGCACTATTATGAAAATTGTGAAGCAAATGAAAGGTGTAAACGAGTACGGTTGTTCAATTTGTGGGAAGTAATTTAATATTAGGGGCAGAAATTGTTCGAGTTCCCCGAAGATTAGCCCTCCCAATAGGGCTCCCCAAGGGTTGCCAAGCCCGCCTAAAATGGCTATTACAAAGCAGTTAAGCATGTATGTCTGTCCAAAATAGGGAGTTATGCCAGAGGGATTATAGACAATTAGTAGGGTTCCGCCTATAAATGCCAGTGCTACGCCTAAAGCAAATCCGTAGGCCAGAGTAGTTTTAACATTTACCCCGCAACTTGCCGCCGCCTTAGAGTCTGAAATTACAGCTCTAAGCGACTTGCCGAAATATGTTTTATACATTATAAAATATATCGCCAAGATAGCTATTACCCCAGCTATGAAAGTAACGATGTATGTTATGGGCAAAGTGATGAAGGTATACTGAATTGAACCTAAAGACCATGGTATTCCGCGATTAAGAGGAGTCCATAAAATTCTCATAACCTCTTCAAGAAATATTCCAAGTGCATAGGTTGTAACTAAAGCAGCGTCTGGAGAAAAAACTAGCCTATTAATTAGGACGTAAAATATGAGTAATCCAACAACGAGCCCTATAAATGCAGATACAGGTATGCTCGCTATAGGATTCAAACCCAGAAGAGTCCACAGCCAGAAAGCACTATAAGCTCCAAGAGCTAAAAAATCCCCGTGGGCGAAATTTGTTAAGTTCATAACTCCGAAAATTAAATTTAACCCCATAGTTGCCAAACCGTAAACAGCTCCTAAAATAAAACCAGATATCAATGTTGGGGCAAACAATTCCAACATTTCAATTACCTCATGATAAAAAAATGGGGGATTATTTAACTGCCAGTTCCAGCACGGGCCATGAATCTTTTTCCTCCCATGTCGGCATTGGAACTAGCAGAGCATTTGCAAATTCACTTGGATAGACTATAGCGTATACCAGCTTATTGCCTGCCTTCTGCCATTGCATAACAATAGGGTTGCCTCCGAGCCCGATTTGGTGCGCTGGGTTTTGAGGATCCAGTTTAAGCCTACCCTTGCATGTGTAAACATCGAGAGATAAGGCTGCAGCTATCACCTTATCTGAATCGAGGCTTTGAGCCAACTCTACACATTTTTTCATTATTGCTGGACCAGTAACACCCATCCCAGTCTCTGTTCTTATTCTCTCTTCACGTCCCATCTTCCGCCAATATTCAAGAATTTCATCGTTTGTTGGGCCTATGTATTCTTTACCCTCTCTGGCAGCATACACTTCCCATTTACCTTCAGGCTCATATGGTGAGTCCAACAAGAAACCAACAGCATATTTCCCAAACGCTTGACCGAAATCAACTTTGTTTACAACCATGTCCAGCATCATCCATTTGACATATATCCTTAACTCGATTATTTGACGCGCTATCAGCATACCGCTTGCAGGGAAAGTGCCACCAACCAGCACGTCTGGTTTAAGCGCAGCTACCTCCCTAAGCATTGTAGACGCATCCGTTATACCCTCTGGATAAGTCTTGTCATACACTATCTCAAATCCGTACTTCTTCGAAGCGTTATACACTGACGTTCTAAATACACCTGGATCGGCATCGCTTTGGAAAAAGGCCACCCTCTTGGCTGAAGGATCTAATTCGTGTATCATTTTAAGCGCGTATTGGAAGTGCGTAGTGCCATGGATGCCGAACTGAATCATATATTTGAAACCTTGCTGGTACTCCACATCCGCACCACCGCCTGGGCTTATAGAGACAATTTTATATTTTTCAGCCACAGGGACTGTGGCTAAAACAAATTCTGGTGTCCACGGAGGATTGAAGAAGTTTACTTTATCTTCTACAATAAGTTTTTCAGCTAATCTAATGGCATATTGGAGATCTGATTCGCAGTCGTAATATATCAACTTAACAGGTACTTTAAAACCTTTAAAGTTTATACCGCCATGATCATTTATCCACTGCACACAAATTTGTATGCCTAAAAGGCCGTAATAACCCAACATTGCTAGAGGCCCACTCAACTGCTGAACTGTACCGTAACGTATTTCACTTATTGGAGGAGTAGCGGGAGTAGGCGTTGCAGGGGTAGGAGTAGCAGGAGTAGGGGTTAGAGGAGTGGGAGTGGCGGGAGTAGGCGTTGCAGGAGTCGGTGTTGCAGGAGTCGGTGTTGCAGGAGTCGGTGTTGCAGGGGTAGGAGTAGCAGGCGGAGCCATCATAGTGTATGCAAGCGCTCCTAAGATTACTGCGATTATAACCACAACAGCAATTACTGCTGCTTGGACTTTTGTGATTGCTTTTCTCGAGAGCATGGAGTGACCCTCGTTGAGTCTTTTTCGTAAAGTGCTAATAAGTCTTTCGCTATGATACTTTCTTCAAGAAATAATTGAAGATTGTTTTCAGTTTTAGGGTAAAAGTTATTAATAAATGTGTTAAGGAATATTGACCTGTGAATGTTATGTGTAAAAAGGTTTTCGTAAGCTTTCCCATAAACCTTCTTGAGCTCTATGATCCTTTGAAAAAAGAGGGTATTGAACTGATATTCGGCATTGAACCAGCTCATCCCATGATTGGCGAGAGAAAGGTTTACTCTGAGGATGAGGTTATCGAGAAATGTAGATGGGTTGACGCTGTTCTTGGGTCACCTAGACTGCCATTAACCTCACGAGTTTTAAATTCCACGTATAGACTTGTTTGTATTTGTCAAAGAGGGATAGGCTTTGACAACGTTGACGTAGAGACTGCATCAAAGCTAGGTATACTGGTTACAAACGCTCCTATCGAAGTAGACTTTGTATGTGTGGCTGAACATGCGGTGGCTTTGATTCTTGCTTTAGCTAAGAAATTGAATGTTGTTTCAAAAATTATTTGTGAAGGCGCTCAGGCATATTATGATGAACGTGTAAGCACAACAATGTTGAATGGGAAAACTGTTGGGATAATTGGGCTGGGAAGAATAGGTGCAAAGGTTGCTGCTTTACTACGCCCCTTAAATGTTAAGCTTCTTGGCTATGACCCCTACATATCTGAGGAAAGGGCGAGGGGCATGGGAGTCCAGTTGGTAGATCTTGGAACTCTGCTTAAAGAGTCAGATTTCGCTACCATACATGTTCCTTTAAGTAAGGAAACCTATCACATGATTGGAGAGAAAGAGTTGGCCGTGATGAAAAATACAGCATATATTGTTAATACTGCTAGGGGAGCCGTTATAAACGAGGCAGCTCTTGTTGAAGCTTTGAGGAAAGGCAAAATTGCAGGAGCCGCCCTAGACGTCCTTGAAAAGGAACCTGCATCTCCAGAAAACCCCTTGTTAAAAATGGATAATGTTATAATAACACCCCACATAGCTGGCCGCAACGCTGAATCCCTCATAGAGGGTGAAAGAGTTGCCGTGGAAAGCTGCCTAAAAATACTGAAGGGAGAAGTTCCAGATAACGTTGTTAATCCAGAAGCCATTCCAAAATGGAAGGAAAGAATGAATTTAAGGTCGTAGAATAATTTTTGCATCAGCTATTTTAGCGCCTTTCCTCCAAACAATTATTGGGTTTAGGTCCAACTGCTGTATTTCTCCATTTTCAACCATAAGATTTGAAACTTTAGATATTATCTCAGCTATTGCCTCTACATCTGCAGGTTCGCTTCCTCTATATCCCTCTAACAGTTTGTAACCCTTCACTTCCCTCATCATTTTCCTAGCTTCATTTAAGGTTATAGGCGCAACTCTGAATGTGAAATCCCTAAGCAATTCAATAAATATTCCTCCAAGGCCGAACATTATTGCAGGTCCAAATTCAGCGTCCAATAAGGCTCCAACAGCCACCTCCAAACCCTTAGGAAGCATTTCCTCCACCATAACGCCCTTTATCAAAGCTTTAGGATTCAAACGGCGTACGCTTTCCATAATCCTTTTATAAGCCTTTTCAACGGCTTCTCTGTCTGTTACGTTTAAAATAACACCGCCGACATCGCTTTTATGAAGTATGTCGCTTGAAACTATCTTTAAAGCTAATGGAAACCCTATTTCCTCAGCGGCTTTCAAAGCTTCATCAACGTTTAAAACCATTTTATATTTCGGCACCGGCAGCCCATAAAGCGAGCAGAGTTTCTTAGCCTCAGGCTCTAACAGGAATGTTCTTCCTTCGTTTAAGGCTTGACTTATTATTGAGTTCATATCTCATCACATAAAATCCTTCTAAACTCACCTTGCAATGTTATTTAGCTTAGCCCTCTCTATCTGTGTTTGGTTCACCATGACTTTTATGGCTTTAATGGCTCGCTCAGGCATATAATAGTTAGGTATATCTCTTTCGCCTAGAAAACTCATTGCTTTTAAAAGCTCTTCGAAATCAAGAAGTCCTGTCCATGCAACCACAGTTGGCTTTTCAACTTTCTCAACAACTTCCGCCACAATTTCAGCTATTCTAAAATGATGTTTGAGAGGAGCAATAACCAGCAAGGCGTCTATGTTAAGGTCTGAAGCAACAATTTCCATCACTTTACTGTATACGTTCAAGTCTTCAAGAGCTGACATAGTCATGTCAATAGGGTTGGCTATTGAAGCGAATGGTGGAAGCATCTTTCTAAGGGCATCCATGCTCTCATTTTTTAGCCTTGGAACAGCTAATCCAAATTGGCCGCAGAAATCTGCAGCTATAACTGAAGGCCCTCCTGGAGATGTAACTATTCCAACATTACCTCCATTAGGCTTTAACGGTGAAGCTAAAGCCATTGAGAAATCGTAAAGCTCTTCAAACGTTTCAGCTTGAATAACTCCAACCTGCCTACACACAGAATTCCAAACTTCAATGGATCCTGCGAGGGCTGCGGTATGCGATTTAGCAGCCATTTTACCCATTTCAGATCTACCTATTTTCATGGCTACGAGAGGCTTAATCGTGGAGTTACATAGCTCTATGAATCTTTTGCCATTCCTCACCTGTTCAATGTACATGGCTATTACATGCGTCTCAGAATCCTCAATTAAGTATTCTAAAAAGTCGTTAAGGGTTGCAGCTGCCTCATTGCCTGTACTAACAGCTTTATTAAGGTAGAAACCCCTAAAATTTGACATGCATGCAAAGCTTGACGCCAAAGAACCGCTTTGAAAAATTATGGATATCTTTCCAGATCCTTTAAAAGGCTCAGCCTCTGCGAACGTGCACATTTTCTTAGATGAGCTTATGACGCCTAAACAGTTTGGGCCAACTATTGTCATGCCGCTTTCTTCCGATATTCTCCTCATTTCGAGCTCCATGTTTCTTCCTTCATCTGTTAGGCTCTCTGAAAATCCGGCAGCGAGAACTATGGCTGAACCTACACCTTTAGATGCACATTCCTTTAATGACAAAAGGCTGGATCTGGCGCCTACAGCTATAACAGCTAAGTCTATCTTGTCAGGGATTTCTAGAAGGTTTGGATAAAACTTGTAGCCGAATATTTCTTTACCGGCAAGTTTTGGATTTATAGGGTAAACACGCCCTTCATAGCCAAACTCTTTCAGGTTCTTTACAAGTGTATAGCCTAGCCTAGACGGGTCGCTGTGAGCTCCGACAACGGCTATGGAGTCAGGGTAGAAAAGAGCTTTAAACTTGCTCATCAAACCCCTTCGAATTTCCACGTTTAATAAACGCGCCTATACTTTAACCCTGTTTTCCTACCGATTTGGCGCCTTCTTCAAAGGCTTTCACGTTTATGCTCTTCCACTTTTCACCAAATCTAACAGTCATAGCCTCTATCAATGATTCCTTTTTTATATTAAGCCCTCCTGTAGCCCATGCAGCACCGAGTATAACGGTGTTTGCAACGTTTAGTGAGCCCACCTCTGCCGCTATTTTATTGGCATTCACAACATACAATTTATCAGTGAATTCAGAAAATCCATCTATAACGGTGCTTATACCTGGATATTTAAACCCTTTAATTATTGTCATGGGAGGGGGCAGCTCATAATCGTTTAATATGACTGTGCCCCCAGGCTTGAGGAACTGTGCCACTCTGAAGGCTTCTGAAGCTTCTAGGGCTATTATCATGTCGGCTGACCCTTCCATTAGGAGGGGTGAATAAATTTTTGTCCCGTATCTAACGTGGCATGTTACTGAGCCTCCTCTCTGGGCCATACCGTGGACTTCTGATAGTTTAACTTCGCATCCCTCAATGACAGCTGCGTTACCAATCAAGGCGGCCAGTGTGAGCACACCCTGACCTCCCACTCCTGATAAAATGATGTTGGCCATTTTATACAATCACCCTAGTTATCGCGTCATATGGACATACAATTTCGCATAGTCCGCATCCAGTGCATACAACCTCATCCACCCAAACCTTTGAGTTTCTCGGCGTTAACGCTGGGCATCCAACAAGTTTTATACATGCCATGCATCCTGTACATTTCTCTTCATCAATTCTCCTTCTAACAAGTTTTATCTTGCCCTCTCTATCCTCGCGAAGAAGTGTTAATGCACATTTTCTACGAGAAACTACTACTGCTGGTCCAAGTCCCCCCTGCACATTATCTATGGCTTCCATTATAGTGGAGGTTGTCGCCTCAATATCGTAAGGGTCAACAACCCTGCAGAAGGATACGCCGCAAGCCTTTGCCAAGTCTTCAGGTAGCACAGCCTTAACCGCTTCACCCATTGCGTTGAAGCCTGTAACTGGGCTAGGCTGATGCCCAGTCATAGCTACAAGTCCATTATCCAATATGACCAGGACAAAGCTTGAAGGATTAAAAGCTGCGTTTATCAGCCCAGGTATGCCAGCATGCATAAAGGTTGAATCCCCTATTGTTGCTATAACAACTTTACCTGAAAACTTGGCAAAACCAGAGGCTATGCCTATGCTTGCACCCATACATAGGGTTGTGGATACAACCTCTAATGGCGGGTAAAAGCCAAGATTATAGCAGCCTATATCGCCAGGAAATACGGCATCAACCTTCCTCCTCTTCACAGCCTGTTTAATAGCATATAAAGTGCTTCTATGGGGACACCCGGCACACAACACCGGCGGTCTAGGAGGCGCTTGATCCGCAAGCTTCGTTAAACCCTTAAGCCTGAATTCGCCTCCCAGAAAACAGGTTATACCCTCTAAAACCCTCAAAGGCGTCAGCTCACCTATAAGGGGGATAAAATCTTTTCCGTAAACTTTTACTCCACCACCCCCAACATCATTACATAGAGCTTTAACCTGAGTTTCAATATACGGCTCCAGCTCCTCAACAACTAAAACCTTTTCCTTATTCTCTAGAAATGAAGCAACCAGTTTTCTGGGCAGAGGATGAAGAGTTGATAACTTTAAAATAGAAAATTTCTCTTGATGACTTAAATTTTCAAGCGCTTCCATGACGTAGGCATAGGCCATTCCAGAAGCTATTATTCCCAATTTCGACTCGCCCTGAACAGCGTTAAAGGATGAACTGTTAAAGTGTTCCTCAACATCTCTGATTTTCTCAACCATCTTCACTCTCATCCTCCGGGAATTAGCTGGGAGGCAGGTTAAATCTTCAGGTTTACCTTCAAATACGCCTTTCCTCTTCTCCATTGACACCAATCCAAGTTTAACATTTCCCCTGCTATGGCTAAGCCTAGTGGTTGTTCGAAGCATTACCGGCATTCCGAACTTTTCAGAAGTTTCAAATCCATAGATGGTTATGTCCTTGGCTTCCTGAGGCGATGAAGGCTCTATGACTGGAATGTATGCGTGGGGTCCGTAAAAACGATTATCCTGCTCGTTTTGGGAGCTGTGGCAACTTGGATCATCTGCAGAAACCAGCAGAAAACCGCCCTTAACCCCTGTATATGTTGCGGTAAACAGGGTGTCCGACGCTACATTAACTCCTACATGTTTCATGGCAGCTAAAGCCTTCAAACCACAATATGAGGCGGCTAACGCAACTTCCATAGCCACCTTCTCATTTGTACTCCACTCAACATAAATTCCATAATCCCTAGCCCACCGCGCTAAACTCTCAACAATTTCGGTTGAAGGAGTGCCAGGATACGCAGTTGCAACCTGAACCCCAGATTCTAAAGCACCACGAGCTATAGCCTCATTACCCAACATCAATACAACATTTTCTACTTCCATCAATTCACTACCTTGTTGGTAAATTTTCTTATGAAATATTTAACTTTCTCTATAATTCTGCACCATTTCATACATATGACAATGCCACTTAGGCGCATTATGCCCCTATAAATTTTACTAACTCTCGTTGATCTATATCCAGATCTCATCGTTTGCGCAGATCTCTTTAGCGAACTTATCATTATAATATGTATCAGACGCTTTCTGTTTTTCCATATCCTTAAATAGGAACCTTTTGAATAACTAAACTTATGAAGTTCGGCATATCTCCTTCACCATTCATTTGGTGGAAAAGTGTTAAGGATTTTGAAAAACTGATTCTTGAAATTGAAAATTGCGGGTACGACGCAATTTTTATTCCAGACCATTATAACCTTCCAGCCTCGGATTATCCATCAAACAACCTTTTGGAGGCCTGGTCCACTTTATCTTATGTAGCAGCTAAAACAGAACGAGTGAAAATTGGAGCGTGTGTAACACCTATAACCAGGTGGCTTCCAAGTCAATTGGCTAAAGTAATAGCGAATGTCGACATATTGTCTGAAGGCAGGGTCTTAGCCGCATTCGGCGCTGGATGGTTCCCCGATGAATTCGTTAACTATTCACCGCAAGGTACTTTTGACAAACCGAAAGTCTTGATTGAAAGGTTTATGGAAGGTCTAAATATAGTAATTAAGCTTTGGACTGAGAATAAAGTAACATTTAAGGGTAAATATTACAGTTTGATCGACGCAGAACTTTTGCCCAAGCCTAAACAAAAGCCTTACCCGCCATTATGGTCAGGTGGCCTTGGTCCCCACATGCTAAAATTAACAGCAAAGCATTTTGACGCATGGATTGCTCCGAGAAATGGAAGGAAAATTCTGACTCCTGAAGAGTATAAGGCAAAGGTAGAGACTATAAAATTTTACTTGAAGAAGCAGGGAAAAAGTGTTGATAAGTTTACTTTTGCAGTGCTAATGCCAAACAGTGAAAACATAATAGATGAAGCTAAATTTATTGAAAAATATTTACAAGTAGGATGCCAATATTATGTTGTCGAGATAGCCCCCACCCTTCAATATTCCAAGAGAATAGAAATGGTTAGAAGATTCGCAAAAGAAATCATACCTTCATTCTAACTAAACAAAATGTTAAGCGCAACCTTTCAAGTGCACATCTTTGTTTCACCCCTTCAGCTACACCCTTATGTACGAAAACTAAGGTCCCAAAATACCTAGTTGGGTTTTTAAGTTCGTATTAAGTATGTGCCATAATATCTAAAAAGTACTCAAAGAGTTAAACTAAAATTTAGAAAAGCGGGTAGAGAAATTTTATGTAAAAAAAGCTAGGGGATTGTTGTTACTGGTTCTAGCTCAGGCCATGTTTCTTTTTCTTCCCATGTGGGCATCGGAGTTACAATTGAATTTGAAAACTCGTATGGATAGAGTATAGCATATACAAGTTTGTCACCTTTTCTCTGCCATTGAGCTACAGTCGGCGGTGAAGGTGTTCCTATCTGCAATAAAGGCTCGTTTGGATCTATCTTGAACCTCCCTCTGCAAGTGTAGAAGTCGAGTTCTTTGGCCGTAGCAACAAGTTTTTCCGCGTCAAGACTCTGAGCTTCTTCTAAACACTTCACGGCAACAAAAATTCCAGAGGCAGCCATTCCCAAATCGACCTCTGGTCTTTTTGTGCCGCCTGCAGCTCGCCAATATTCCATTATTTCATCGTTAGTTGCACCGACATATTCCTTGCCTTCTTTAGCTGCTATAACCTCCCATTTGCATTCTGGCTCATATGGCGAGTCAATCATAAAGCCGGCAGCCCATTTCCCTAATGTTTCGCCGAATTCAGGAAGATTTACAGAGGCCTGCATTGTTACCCATTTTATGTTTATTTTAAAATCCCTCAACTGTGTAACTAGTAAGGATCCATCGATAAAAGTGCTGCCAGCACATAGTATATCGGGCTTAAGTGGAGCTATTTCTCTTAGTAATGGTGAAAAATCTGAAATGTCTGGAGGGTAACTCTTGTCATAGACTATTGAAAGGCCAAATTCTGGGCTGTATTTTCTCACGGCTTCCCCCCATAGTACTGCTCCTGGTTCAGCCCTGTAGATGTTAACAACTTTTTTAGCAGAAGAATCAGTCTCATGTATCAACTTTAATGCATAATAGTAGTGCCCGCTAAGTGGATTGTGGGGCGCTATAGCATATTTGTAGCCTTGCCCAATCAAGAAGTCTGGAGCTCCTGCCCATAGAACGGAGAAAATTTTGGCCTTTTCAGTTACTGGTACTGTTGCCACACAGAATGGCCCCCAAGCTTGCATCATCAAATCAACTTTATCTTCGGTTATAAGCTTCTGAGTGAGTTGTACTGCGTAATCTTCCTTAGACTCATAATCATAATATATTAGCTTTAAAGGCACTTTTTGACCTTTGAAATTCACCCCACCCTGGTCATTTACCCATTTAACCGCTATTTTCATTCCATCAAGTTGCCAAGTCCCTCCAAAGGCCGCCCATCCGCTCAGTGTAAATATAGCGCCAATGCGTATTTCCATTTTTATAGGCGTCGTAGGAGTAGGCGTCGTAGGAGTAGGCGTCGTAGGAGTAGGCGTAACAGGAGTAGGCGTCGTAGGAGTAGGCGTAACAGGAGTAGGCGTCGTAGGAGTAGGCGTAACAGGAGTAGGCGTCGTAGGAGTAGGCGTAACAGGAGTAGGCGTCGTAGGAGTAGGGAGGGAGACAAAATAATAGGCTATGCCCGCAATAATGGCAACCAAAACGATTA
>JAVZIQ010000036.1:0-17614 GCA_038871175.1 Bathyarchaeia archaeon
ATCAACTCTCATGGGGCATGCTTTCACACATTCTCGACATTCTCCCTTAACGCATTTTGTTAACTCCCTCCTAAGCCCTAGAAAGCTAAACCTATTTATGACAGCCATAATAGATCCATGAGGACACAGATATTTACACCATCCTCGCTTAACATATATGGACAAAACGATGAAGCCTACTAAAATGAAAAGTTGAACCCAGAAAAGTGGGGTTAAGTTTAAAATCCCAACAAGGACTTCGTCGAAAGGCTTCTCTAAACTAGCCTTATATAATTCCATAACGGTTTTCGGCAAGGTTGCAAATAAAGTTTCAGCAGGGCTTAATGCAGTGAAAGGAGCATATGCAAAAATCCCTAAAGCCTTTTCATAGTTTGCACTAATCTTCAAAAATTTTGAAGCTGAAAAGGTTAGGCTTATCAGTAATGTTATTCCCAGGACGAAATATTTTATGTAAAGCATGCTTTTATGGGTTTGATGGGAAATTTCGGCCTTCCTATTTCTAACAAGATCTATTATGTCTTGTATAAAACCAAAAGGGCAAATCCACCCACATAAGGACTTGCCTAATAAAACACCTATTGAAAAGAAAGAAGCTAAAGCCAGCCATGGAAAAACAACTGTAGGCAGCTTCCACCCGCTGAGCATAAGTTGTATGGCTGTAAAGGCGTCGCCTAAACCGTTTGGGCTAAGCCCCCATGTCCAAAGAACTGGAAGTAGAATGGGCATGGCGCCAAACCTAAAAATTACAGCTATGAAAAGTGTGAAGAAAACGAACTGGACAATTCGGCGAAATGTATCGATTTTAAACCGCACTTTCTTTATTTTTGTTTTCAATTATCCCGCCACTTCCTTTAGTTGACGCCTATGTTATTTATTTTATTTTCCGATAACCTTTACGTTTTCCACTAGAATCCACGGTGCGACAAGTGGTCCAATTTTTCTTTCATTGTTGGCTATGCATGAAACATTTTTAATTATGTGAAAAACGTTGCCTGCGAGCATTGCGCCTTTGGCAGCGTAACTGACTTCCCCTTTTTCAATCTTCCAGGCTGGAGTGGCAACAACGGAGAACTCCCCGCTTGAAGGGTTGCTGCTATGGGCTCCTTGCAGGGAGTATACTAGAAGGCCTTCGTCAACCTCGCTGATAAGTTCTTCTGGGGATTTTCTTCCAGGTGCTATTCTGAAGTTGGTGGGCTCAACGTTTGGCGTTGAAAGGTAGCCAGCTCTGAAAGCGTTTCCAGTGCTTTCCCTTCCCTCTTTCTTTGCATTATAATGGTCATAGATGAAACTGCGTAGAACACCTTTTTCTATCACCAAAGTTTTTTGCTGGGGGACTCCCTCACAGTCAAACTTCCATGTTCTCATACCGCCTTCTAATAACCCATCGTCATGTATTGTTAAAAGTTCAGATGCGATGACCTCGCCTATTCTGCCTTGAAGCGCCGACTGGTTTCTCTGCACATAATCAGCCTTAACTGCGTTCATAAGAGTGTAGTTGAAGAGTTGTTGCAGGGCGAAGTGGGCAAAGACAACTTTCATATTTTTGGTGTTAACCCTTTTAGCCCTTAAAGCTGAAGCTGCAAGCCTTGCCGCTTCCCTTCCAACCCTCTCTGGATCTATACTTAACAGCCTATCGGCGTCAAATTCAAAACATATGGGGGTAACAGATCCTGCTTCCCTGGCTATTGTTGCCAAGCTACACTCAATAATTGTTCCATAGTCAAATCCGGCAACGCCGCTGGAATTTGCAATTCCCCTAGCCAGATAGGAGGCTCCAACTCCTCCTTCCACCTGGAAAACCCTTTTATCCGTTTTTTCAGCCGCATCCAACATGGCGGAAGACATCTTAACTAAATCTTCTGAGGATAGCCTAAAAATTGACTCATCGAAGGTTTTTCGCGTTTTAGGTAAGGCTTTTCCCCCTGGAAAACCTTTCCAATCTATGTCGGGCTTACTTGCCTTAGCAGACTTTATGGATTTTAGAATTGTTTTCTCAATTGCCTCCCAGTTTTCAAGCGTATTTGTGTATGAAAATCCTGTTGCCTTCCCAACCACAGTTCTAATTCCTAAACCTTTATCTATTAAACGGAAGCTTTTAGCAATCTGTCCCCTTTCAATAGCCACAGTGAATGTCAAACCTTGGTAGATGAAGGCTTCCGCTTCATCTGCTCCATTCTTTAGTGCTTGTTTCACAACTTTATCGGCTAGGGTTAGCACCTCTTCCTCTTCAAGCACTGCCACCTAAAAGCACCTCCCTGACCCTAATGTGGGGACCGCCATCGCAGACGAAGGCTGTCTGTCCCTTTCCGCAGCGCCCAGGGGAAAGTTCAAAGTCCCTTCCCACTGCGTCAACTTTATGCAGGGTGTTAAGTGTGTTTCCGCTTATTGAAGCGTTCCGTACAGGGCTGCCTATTTCGCCTTTAACTATTTCGTAGGCTTCTTGGATTCCAACCTGAAAGGTGCCGTCTAAGTTTGCCTGCCCTCCCCTGAAGCTTTTGAAGTAATAACCAAACTTTATGCCTTCTAGAAGCTCCTCAAAGGTATGATCTTTAGGTTCCATGAAAGTGTTACGCATTCTGATAATGGGTTCAACTCTGAAATCCTCTGCCCTTGCATTGCCTGTGGGCTGGGCATTAAACCTTTCAGCCGTCTCACGGTTATGCATGAGCCCAACTACAACGCCATCTTTTACAAGAAGGGTTTTCTGCGTCGGGATCCCCTCGTCGTCATATTTAAATGAGCCAAATGCTCCCTCTATTGTTCCGTCGTCATATATCGCTACATGTTCTGAGGCAATTTTCTTGCCGAGCTTAGGCAACAATACAGATCCAGACAGAGCCAAGTCTGCCTCTGCTAAATGTCCAAAAGCTTCATGGATGAAGACTCCGACTACATTGGGCCCTAAAACAGATGGGAAGGTTCTACCTTTCGGTGTTTTCGCATTTAATTGTTTTACTGCACGCTCCGCAACCTTGTACCCTAAACTCTCTGGGGTTTCAACATCGAAAACTTCGTAGCCGGCGGTTGAACCAATTTCCTCTCTACTATGGGTGAAGACTTCTCCTTCCCTCGCAGTGGCTATTATTCTAGACCAGACATATAGCTTGTCTTGTTCTATGTAAGTGCCCTCACTGTTCATGAAATAGTTTTTTCCAGATATATCCAAATAGTCTATTGTACAATTTTTTATGCGTCTGTCATGCTTTAAAATTATGTTGGCAATATCCAAAGCAGTCTTTATTTTATCTTCAACGGCAATTTGCGAAGGGTCTTTTCGAGGTCTTAGAATGACGCGCTCTTCGAAAGCCATTCCGGTGACAAGTTTTATTGGTTTTTTAAGCTTCAAGCTGGCGGCTTTAGCCATTCTGCAAGCATCGCTTAAAGCGCCCATTAAAGTTTCAATGTAAAAGGAGCCGACAGAAGCGAAGCCCCATGCCCCATTAACAAGAACTCTGATGGCCACGCCGTTTTCTATTCCCTCCTTTGCGGCTTCTACAGTTTCTTCCTTCACAGTGAGCATAGTTTTAGAGATTTTCTCCGCTCTAACCTCTACGTATTTAGCGTTGAACTTCTCAGATGCCATATTGATGACCGCGCTTAAAGTTTCTTTCAATCTCCCCCTTCCTGAAATATTGAGTTCGCGATGACTCTGATCAGGAAACGAGGCTAATAAGAATTGCTTTAAGACTTAGAATGACATGGTCTCCTGTCTTATCAGGTGTTATAGACATCTTTTAATGCTTAAATCAATTTTTAAATGGATATTGTCCCGTAGGTTCACATGAAATCAACAAGGTTTAACTGTTGAACTCGCTCTCTAACGCCTTTTCCATCTGTTTTTCCCTCAAGAATTATTAGGCGGCCGTAAACTCCATCGTATCCTGGAATTACTTTGACGCTGTTCTTTCTAACCTTTAAAATGGCCTCTGCAATTTTGGGCTCTGCTACCTTAGCCAGCTCCTCTGGAGAGGCGTCGATAAGCACGCTATATTCGTTTCCAAAATTTTTTACAAGCTTATTGTATATGCTCCACACATTCTGGGTTGAGGGAGAATCAACACCTAAAACGGCCGCTATTATTTCAGAGAGAGGTAGCAAGTGTAAATATCCAATACACTTTTCAGGTTTGAAGCCTGCTGGTCTATCGGCTAGCTCCTCAACCCTCTGCTCAACACCCTTTGTCAGTTTTTTCCGGCAGACTGGACATATGTTACCAAGTTTTATAGCCTCTTTCGGGGAAAGTGTGACATGGCAGTTTCTATGGCCTGTCCAATGATACTTGCCATAAGCCGGGTCTGTCTCCACTGTAAATCTAAACCTTTCAGGGTCTTTGCAGCGAATGGCATCTACAATCTCTTTATAACTTAACCTTTCAAGCTCGAAAACGTTTGCCTCTCTTCCTATTCTCCAAGGCCAGAAGCTATGGCTGTCACTGTTTGAGATTAAGGTAAACTTGTCCAATCTACTTAACCGCCAATTCATAGGGGGGTCTGATGAAAGGCCCGTTTCCAAAGCATAAATGTGTTTTGACATGTCTTGATAGCAGTCTTCCAAGCTGTCAAAACCGCTGAAAGCTCCTAAAACACTAAACCAAGGAGTCCAAGCGTGGGCTGGAAAAACCATATTCTCATCAGACACTTCCATAATTTCTTCCACAAGCTGAGGTGCACTCATATTTAATGTGGGTCTACCGTCAACGGTTAAATCACCAAACTTTGCTAACCTATCATTTATTTGATCCGCAATCTCTATGCTCGGAGTTAAAATTACATGATGAACTTTCTTCACGTCATTATTAAAAGTGAATATTGTGTTTACTTCTGTTGAAACCATGAAATATGTTGAAGCCCCTATTTTAAGAGGCTTGTATAGGCCCGTTTCGCCATCAAAAGCGAGAGATTCTTTAAGTTCCCTGATCCATTTTGGATGAGTAAAGTCTCCGGTGCCGACAACTGTTAAGCCCTTAACACTAGCGAAACGAGCTATCTCCTCTATGCACATGTTTTGGCTTGTAGCACGGCTATGGCGTCCATGAATATGCAAGTCCGCAATAACCCTCAAATTTTTCTGACAACCCCTAACTCTCTGTTTATATTTAGCCTATTTACGTTTTCTGAAGAATAGTAAGCAGTTTTCCCACATATGCATTTGAAGCCTACTTCAAGAGGACACTATCATATGTAGATAGCTGACCGAATAACAGTTAATCATATAAATAAAAAAGGTAAAGTATTTTACATGCATACCTAAATTTGGAGTGTATCCATATGGCCTCTCATTTTGTAAAGTCAGCTGTTGAAATATTTCCTCAGCCCCTCCAAGGGGGCTATATGGGAAGAATTCTTAGAATAAACCTGACAAAGTTAATTGCAAAAGCTGAACCTCTCAGTAAGGAGTTAATTTTAAACTTCATAGGCGGTAGAGGTTTCTGTATAAAAATCATTTACGATGAAACGGGTCCTAAAACGAATCCACTTGGACCGGAGAACAAGCTTGTTATCGGTGTAGGGCCTTTAACCGGCACAGGTGCTCAAGGTGCGGGACGCTGGGTTGCCTCCTTTAAGTCACCGCTCACCGGCATATACATGAGGTCCACTGGGGGAGGTCTCTTCGGGGCTGAGCTTAAGTTTGCTGGTTATGATGCCATGGTTGTTGAAGGTAAGGCAGATAAGCCAACCTACATATGGGTAAATGAGGATGAAGTCGAGTTTAGGGATGCATCTCAAATATGGAACATGGCAAGCATCGATGCTGCTCAATTCATGAAGGATGAAACAGATAAAAACGCTAAAGCAGTTATCATAGGTCCTGCTGGTGAAAACCTTGTAAATATCTCAGCAATCGTCACAGATGATAGCAGAACAGCTGCTAGGGGCGGCGGAGGTGCTGTGATGGGCTCTAAAAACCTTAAGGGCATCGTTGTTAAGGGCGCAAGGAAAGTTTCCATAGTTCATGAGGATGCTTTCAGAGAGGTTGAACGTGAAAGGTTCGATAAACTCCGCAATGATCCGCATCTGTGGCCTGAAAAACCTGACGCATTTAGAGGCCTCGGCACAAATAGCTCAACTTATTTATGGTATTTAATGGGCCATCTTCCATCATACAATTTCAATCAATGGGAGCTTCCCAGCGTAGAGGCATTTAGACCTGAAAACCTTGTGACCTACAGAGTGGGTCATAAAGGATGTTATGGCTGCGCTTTGAGATGCGGCAAGGTCTACAAGACTAGATACGGCAAGTACGCTGCTGTAACTTGGGAATTTCCAGAGTTGGAAACTGAATGGGCCCTCGGCGCTGCCGCAGGCCATTGTAATGTGGATGCAATAGTTTATGCCAACATGCTCTGCGACCTTTACGGTCTTGACACAATATCCACGGGCAGTGCTATAGCCTTCGCAATAGAACTGTATCAAAACGGGATTTTAACTAAAGCAGAGACTGATGGTTTAGAACTAAGATGGGGAGACCCAGACAGTATAGTAGAGCTTATTAAGAAGATAGCTTTTAGGATTGGGTATATTGGAAATGTTTTAGCAGAAGGCACTAGAAAAGCATCTCAAATTATAGGTAGGGGGGCAGAGCAGTTCGCCATGCAGATTAAGGGGCTTGAAATGCCAGCCTACGATCCAAGGGTTATGAAAGGCCAAGGTATAGGCATAGCTACCTCAACAATTGGTGCAAGCCACGCCGTTACTTGGAACAAGTTCGAGATAGTGGGTGAACCGAAGCGTGTGGATCCACTGGCCGTGGAAGGAAAGGCTGAGCTGGCAAAGTACGTTCAAGATGAGTTAGCCGTGTGTGAAACAGCGGTATTCTGCAAGATCTTCATAAATCATGACATTGCCAATCCATGGTACTATGCTAAAGAACTTTATGCAGTAACAGGCGAAGAAACCTTTAAGGACCCTGACTATGTCTGGAGAGTTGGCGAAAGAATATGGAACCTTGAGAGAGCATACAGCAACAGAGAAGGCATTTATGCTAATCACGACTCATACCCATCTAGATTGTTAAAGCCATATCCAAGGGAGCCTTATAAAGGACAAATATTTGAGCAGGAGAAGTTGAAGGAGGAATATTACAGAGTAAGAGGCTGGGACACTCGGGGCATACCGACATCAGAGAAACTTAAAGATCTCAATCTTGTCTACGTCATAGAGGATTTTAAGAAAAAAGGCCTAACATAAGCCAACCTACCTCACAATTTATCACTTCAGGCGGTTTAATGTTAGTTAACGTCAAGTTTGTTGGAAGGGCGCATGAAGCTGCAGGGACAAGTGAGTTACCACTTTACATACCTTGTCTGCAAAAGGTAACTTTACGTGAGCTAATAATACAGCTTCATCAGAAAGGTATACACATTAATGTGGAGGAACCAGGCATACTCGTAATGGTAAACGGAAGAAACTCGTTGTTGCTTAAAGGCTTTGATACTGAAATTAAAAATAACGACACAGTTGTGATAGGGTACTTCACAGGGGGAGGCTAAACTCTTTTTAAAACAACTGCTTTTGCCCATTTCCCGTATTTTACCCAGAGGATGGAGATTATCCCTTCGAAAATGTTGCTTAGCGAGAATGCTAGCCAAACTCCAACGGATCCTGCTTTTAATACAAACGCAAACAAATAGCCAAGCGTTACGGCCTGACCCCTCTTCCTCTAGATATGGCGTTCGCGAAAAGTCCGTAGGCTGCAACTAAAAGTTGGTTTACTCGAGGAAGGCCATCTGGCCAAAGCATTGTTCTGTTTTTGTGTTTGCCATTTTTGCCTGTTTCATAGAAAACTTTTGGTCCTAGTCATGGACTTTTCTCCACTCTAAGAACTCGTTTATAAAAAGCTTTTCTCATAGTAAACGTTATGCCTGCAAAAATTTAGCGGAATCAACAGTATACAACCTATCCAACATGAGGTTTTGATTTATTTTCCTTTTCCTGCAGGTATTTTTCCAAAATTTTCTCCCAGTCCAGTTTGAACATGACTACAAGAATTAAAATTAATAGCGCTAATGCGATGATCATGCCGATGGGTAAGGATAGCAGTTCACTTTCCTCGCCGAAGAATTCCTTAATTATTTTTATGGTAAAGCGGCCACCATATGCCACAATTAGGCTCATAAAGGTTTTACCGAGAATTGCTGGTATGAACGCCTTTAACAGGCTATAACGCATCACGCCTAGAGGGATGAATAGCAAATCGTCTGGTAGGGGTGTTAGGGTGAAAAGGAAAATTGCGAATGGGCCGAACTTGTCGAAAAATTTTTGAAGCAACTCGATTTTCCGCATGTGCTTTTTGCCCACTATTTTCCTCCCTCCTAAACCGAGTAGGTATCCTGAAAACTCTCCAATAGCGCTTCCAGCGCCTGACACAAGTCCGACAATTAATGGGTCAAATTTTGGAATGCCGCCCAATGTGAAAATAATTGCAGTGTAGGGTATCGGTAATAAAAGGGAAATTGAGCCTAAGAAGCTTATTAGGAAAACGCCTAGATATCCGTACTGGAAGGAAAAAGTTTTCATCCATTCTGTAAATTGTTGAAGCACATTTTCAAATGACAAGCCATGCCCTACCTCCTAACTAACATTCTCACCTTAAAAACTTAACATATAAACCGTTTGACGCCAAACTTAAATGGCAGTTTCTAGAATAAATCAGCATTGTATTTGGTTAGAGGGATGCCAAATTATGGATTCGGAGAATGGGTTAATATGGATTGCCCGTAACTTTTCCAACTGCAGCGGATGCAGAAAATGTGAAATAGCATGTTCGCTTCACCATGAAAAACGCATTTGGCCTGAAGCTTCAAGGATAAGGGTTTTCATGCTCGTTCCAGGAGTTGAGTTTCCACATTTCTGCGCTCAGTGTGAGGACTATCCATGCGTACAGGAGTGCCCAGTGAACGCCTTATCTGTAAGCAAAGAAACAGGAGCTGTATTGGTAAATTCTGAAGCATGTATTGGATGTGGAAAATGCATTGAAGCTTGTCCTGGAAGGATTCCTCATATACACCCTCTGGAAAAGCGCGTTTTAATATGTGATTTATGTGGTGGAGACCCAAAATGCGTTAAGGTTTGCCAAGAAGGATCGTGGAATGTTCTAAGAGTTGTACCTAGAGGGAACGGCTCCTACAAGCTTTATGCGCGAACTCCTGACGAGATTACGCGGGATTTGGCCGCCAAAATTTACGGTGTTAAAGGAGAGAGTCTCATATGATTTTTGGGTATGCTGGAAAGTTTTTAGAAGTTGACCTTTCAACAAATGCCTTTAAAGATTTAAGGTTCGACGAAGAAACATTAAAGGATTATGTGGGTGGAAGGGGTTTAGCGGCTAAAATATTGTGGGATAGGCTAGGCGGGAAATGGGAATGCGTTGATCCATTAGGTCCAGAGAATATTCTCCTATTCTTAACCGGGCCCCTCACAGGGTACTTTCCAGGGGGGAGAATATGCGTTTCAGGAAAGTCGCCTCAGAGCAACGGTGTTGTAGGCTCCACGGTTGGAGGAGAGTTTGGTGTTGAGCTTAAATGTGCAGGTTACGACGGCATTATCGTCACAGGCGAAGCTGAAAAACCTGTATACTTATTCGTTAAAGATTCACATGTTGAGCTTAGAGACGCAGGACATGTTTGGGGTAAAGATGCGAAAGGCACGCTGACGACGCTTACAAAGGAATGCCGGGAGCTTTTAAATAAGCATTATCCAGAAAAGGGCGAGTGGAAAGAACCTGCAATATTATATGTGGGTCCTGCGGGTGAAAACAAGGTTAGGACAGCTGTGGTTGCAGCAAAATGGACGCATGCTGCAGGTTATGGTGGTTATGGAGCTGTTATGGGCTCTAAAAAGCTTAAGGCAGTAGCTGTTAAGGGCAGTGGACCGCTGCCAGAGGCTTATAACATGGAGAAGGTGGAGGCTTTAACACAGGCTGTATGCAAAAACTCATATGAAAATGAGCTTTGGAGACGTTGGGGGACGGGTTCAGGCGGTTACGAGGTTGGCGCCAAGACAAGTTCTGAACCTGTTAGAAACTGGCAGGAAGAGTGGCACGAGGAAAAAAGCTTCGGGGTTGACAAGTTTGAAAACAGGGTTTGGGTTAAGCATTACTGGGGGGATTTCGGCTGTCCCACTACATGTCTGAAGCTTGCAGTTGTGAAAACTGGAAGGTTTAAAGGATCTATTGGGGATAACCCTGACTATGAGCTTCAAGCCTATCTGGGCGCAAACCTTGGGATTTTCAATCCTGAAGAGAACGTTCACTTAGCCTCCATTATTGACGACCTTGGATTGTGCGGCATACAGACGGGAAACGTCCTAGGCTTTGCAGCAGAGCTATTCCAAAGGGGAATATTGACGAAGGAGGATTTGGACGGCTTGGAGCTTAAATGGGGCGATGCTGAAGCTTTCGCTGTCCTGGCCCGCAAAATCGCTTTTAGAAATGGTGTGGGCAGCCTTTTGGCTGAGGGAACTTACAGGGCAGCCTTAAAAATAGGTTTAATGAAAGGCGTTGATGTTACGCGGTATGCCGTGCAAACGAAGGGAATAGCCATTGGAGCTCATGGAATCCGAAGCGGGAAGGACTACCCGGAAATCTACTCTTACGCTTGTTCTGTTCAGGGTGGAGATCACACCTCTACAGCTCAGATGCCTTTAGACAACCCTAATGGCGAGCTTATCACAGCCTTCAACGATTCTGCTGTTTTATGCTTCTTTAATGTTTTCGGTCTCCTAAGAGGTTTAACTTTTGACTTTTATAAGGCTGTTACAGGAGTGGAACTGACTGAGGAAAATTGGTTTAACTTAAAAGCCTTAAGGATAATAAATTTGCAACGGGCCATGCTTCTTCTGGGAGGACCTGACGCCGAGTGGAACCCTAAGGTTCACGATGATAACCCCCAGAGATTTTATGAACCATTACCATCAGGCCCATTCAAAGAAAAGACATTAGACAGGGCGAAGGTTGAGGAGAAAAAACAGGAATACTACCGAACGGTTGGCTGGGATGAAAATGGCATACCTAAGACAGACACTCTTCTCAATTTAGGTTTAAATGATGTCGATAAAGCCTTGCAGAAACTTCGAGAGGCTACTTAGTGCAAGCATTTTTTAAGATAAAAGGTGCACGTTTCCAATTCTCACATTTTTTAAGTGTTTTTCCGCTGTTTCTTTGCATTCTAATGCCTGTTTTCTACTTGTAGTTGGCAAATCGTTCATTACGTAGGAGGGATAAAAGGCTAGCAGCGTATACGGTATTTCCGGATCTACTTCGCTTATGAATTTGGCTATGCATTCAACTTCCTCTTCGTCCACATATCCTGGCACCAGCAATGTGCTTGCTGTGAGAATAGGCAGTTCTCTACGTTTTCCATAGAATTTTTCCCCTATCATTTTGAAATTTGCCAAAGACGGCTTGTTTGAAACTCCACACAGGGCTAAGGCCAATTCTTCGCTCCAAGCTTTTAAGTCGAATTTTATGTTTCCTCCGCTTTTTAAGGCGTAAATTGCAGCTTTTTCAGCCATCACTGGGTTCATACATCCATTTGTCTCCCAGCATACACGGAGAATGCGATTTTCAGCCTCAGCCTTTTCCAGGGCTATGCGGCTTGCCTCAAGTGAATGAGGCATCTGTGGTGAGGGGTCTCCGCCAAAATAGCATATGCAAGAAACTTTCTCGTTGTTAAATGCCTTGGAAGCTAAAGCTTCAGCGCCTATGAGTGGCTTGCGCCTTGCTGAGAGGTTGCGGTAATGCCAGTTTTGACAGTATAAACAGTCGTAGCTGCATGCTCCGTAAAAAACTGCTAGGTTATAGTATCCATACTCCGCTGTAGGTTTATATGCGTATTTGGGATATCCGTTTCCAGTGCACCCGGGACAAAACCACCAGCTAACGCAGTTTGTGGGTAAGCCATCATAATACCATTCTAGGATGCCTTGCTCCGGCGTCCCTCCAAAGCGTATGAGGTGTCCCTCAACATTCCATACAAGTCCACAGAAGCCTTTTCCTCCCAAGCCTATTAAACATTTGTTGGCGCAAACTCCACAGGGCAACCCGTTGGCATTTCTAGGAGGCTCTGGTGGTAAACCGTAAACAGCCCTACTATTGGCATGGGCAACCTTCGAAATTTCAAGAGCCTTTTCAGAATTCTTCCTTAAACATTTAAGGCAAACTCCTAGGCCTTCAGAAATTAACAGAGATTTCTCTCCGCAGATCCTGCATCTCCCCATATAGACCCGTATAGTAATAGGCTTAGCAGTTAATTAAGAATCTAGACGAAAGAGAAGTTCAGCACTCTAATTTTGTCGTTAACCTCCGCCGACTGGAGGTATTATTGCCAGAACATCACCGTCTACCAGCTCGGTTTTCAAACCATTAAGCGTTGAAGCACTTCTTCCGTTTATAAGGAATTGGAGGAAACCCTTAACCTCGCCTGTCTTACCATCATAAACATATTCTCTGAAGCTTTTACCATAACGTTCAACAAGCCTGTTTAGAACCTTCTCAACGTTTACAGGTTCATGTTCTGAAAACTCTAAGGTTTCCTCCCTTTTTCCAACAATTTCCCTCAACGTGGTGAAGAAGCGCACTGAAACTTTCAAGCTTGACATCCTCCATAAGAAAGCAAACAGGGAATAGAATATAAATTTTCTAGAAAAAGAATTTTAAACCTTTAGCCCTTTTATGGAAGGCAAGATGCTAGAGGGCACAGTTTATGGATACGCCATCGCTTCTGGCGGTAGCCTTTGGACTTGCCATGGACGCTTTCAGCGTTTCCGTAGCTTATGGACTTAAAAGCCAAAGAAGAAGGGGAGAAACGTTGAAGATGGGCTTCATCCTTCGGGTTTTTCAGGCGGTTATGCCAGTTTTAGGCTGGCGTGCAGGTTTAGAGTTACTGAACATAATAGCTGAATTTGACCATTGGCTGTCCTTCTTGCTGTTGTTAATGGCTGGATGCAGGATGGTTTATGAATCAACAAAAACTAAGTCCTATGAGAAGCCTTTAAGCCTTTACCTACTCTTCTCGTTGTCTATAGCCACTAGTATAGACGCTTTGGCAGTTGGCTTAAGCCTTGCCTTTCTGAGAGCTTCTATATATGCTCCTGTTTTTGTTATAGGCACTGTAACTTTTACACTTTCATTTTTGGGTAGTATCCTCGGAAGAAAACTTGGCCGTTTCATTTCAGCTAGAATTGATGGTTTGGCAGGTTTAATATTAATAGGGATAGGGATTAAAATCCTCTTTGAGCATTTGGGTTAGCGTCTAGCGAATATCACGTTGGAAATTTTTGCAGAGTAAGGTTTATATCTTACCGCATTTTTGCTTAATCAAGATTGAACATTTTCAATGGAGGTAAATGGTATGGCTTACTTAACAACAACGGCTTCAGGTCAGCCTGTATTGATCCTTAAAGAGGGAACATCAAGAAGCAGGGGGAAGGAGGCTCAGAGAAATAACATAATGGCAGCTCGGGTTATAGGTGAAGTTTTAAAGACAACCCTTGGACCTAGAGGAATGGATAAAATGCTCATAGACAGCCTTGGAGACATAACGATAACAAACGATGGCGCAGCCATATTGGACGAAATAGAGGTTGAACATCCCGCAGCTAAAATGATGGTGGAAGTCGCTAAAACACAGGACGACATGGTTGGAGACGGAACGACAACAGCTGTTGTATTAGCCGGGGAGCTTCTAAAAAGGGCTGAGGAACTTCTTGAGCAAAACATACACCCAACACTCATAGTGAGCGGCTACCGCAAAGCCTCGCAAAAAGCAGTTGAAGTTATAAGCAGAATATCAAAACCCGTAAACATAGAGGACAGGGAAACCCTTAGAAAAGTGGCTTTAACCTCGATGGCGAGCAAGGCAGTAGGGCCTGCAAAGGAGCATCTGGCAGAAATAGCCATAGACGCCGTGAAACAGATAGTTGAAATGAGAGGCGACAGGAGAGTTGCGGACATAGATAACATTCAAATAATAAAGAAGACTGGGAAAGGCCTCTTCGAATCTCAACTTATAAAAGGAGTAATTATAGACAAAGAAGTAGTTCATTCTGGAATGCCTAAAAAAGTGGATAACGCAAAGATAGCCCTCCTCGACTGTCCATTAGAAATTGAAAAAACAGAGTTCAGCGCCGAAATTAGAATTCGCGACCCAACCCAAATGAAAGCCTTTCTAGATCAAGAAACTCAAATGCTTAAAGAGATGGTCGAGAAAATTAAGGCCACAGGAGCAAATGTTGTCTTCTGTCAAAAAGGCATAGACGACATGGCGCAACACTTCCTGGCTAAAGAGGGCATATTAGCAGCCAGACGTGTGAAACAGTCAGACATGGAGAAACTTGCCAGAGCCACAGGAGGCAGAATAATCACAGATCTAGATGACTTAACACCCCAAGACCTAGGCGCAGCAGGCTTTGTAGAAGAACGCAAAATAGGCGAGGACAAAATGATCTTTGTAGAAGAATGCAAAAACCCACGTTCAGTGGCCATTTTAATTCGCGCAGGACTGGAAAGGATGGTTGACGAAGCTGAAAGAGCCATGACTGACGCCCTTTCAGTGGTTTCAGACGTTGCGGAAAACAGCAAAATAGTTGCAGGAGGAGGCGCTGTAGAAGTTGAAATAGCAAAAGAGCTTAGAAACTACGCCACACAAGTAGGGGGACGCGAACAGTTAGCCATAGAAACCTTCGCAGACGCAGTTGAGATAATACCAAGAACACTAGCCGAAAACGCTGGGCTGGAGCCCATAGACATAATAGTTGACCTCAGAGCTGCACATGAAAAAACCGATGGTGCACCCATGGGAGTGAACGTGTTCTCAGGTAAAATTGAAAACATGTACGAAAACGGCGTTATCGAACCAGCCATAGTGAAGGAACAGGCAATAAAGTCCGCAACAGAATCAGCCTCAATGATACTTCGAATAGACGACGTCATAGCAGCAACCAAACCGAAAGAAGAAAAAGGAAAAGAGAAGTATCCAAGTGAAGAAGGAGAAGAATACTAACAAAATTCCAAATCCACCTGTATCCCCTTATTTTTTAAATTGAGATTCTAACAGCATACCTTTGAAATTTTAACCATGCCTTTTTAAGTAGTTGTTTAGAAATTTATAGTGGCGTCACTGTTGCGAAAAGTGTACATCTTTGCTCTATGCCTTTGTCTACTTCTAGGCTTAGCAGTAATTCAAAAGTCTTCGGCTGCTAAGCTTGAGAAGGCAAGCATAGAGGTGTTCGCTGATGGCGTTACCCATTTTAAGGCTTTGATCAGTGCAGAGGAAACAGAAGCGTCAGTTACTCTGCCGCTTTTTGCACCGCAAAATAGGATCTTCAACCTTGTTGCTTTAGACGAGGAGAATTTACCATTAAGTTATGAAATTGATGAGCAAAACATAACTGTAAACTCTTTGGGGGCGGTTCAAGTTACCATTGAATATGACACAGACTTCCTAACTTTAAAGGAGGCAGGCTTATGGACCCTTTCTTTGTATGCACCTTTTGAGCTTGAAGTCACGCTTCCAGAGAACTCAACCATTATTTATATTAATGCAGTTCCTGCGTCGGTGACAGCCAAAAACGGGTCAGTTATGCTTAGCCTCAGTCCAGGATTTTGGGAGGTTTGCTATGAGGTTTCCTTTCAGTCTTATCAACCCATGCCTAAGCCAACTCCGCAGCAGAGGCCAAGCGGCCAAGCACCATTCCCAGTATTATGGGTATTGGCAAGTGCAATTGTTGCGGTTTCAGCAGTGGTTCTAATTCTATATTTCACGCGTAGGAGAAACATTACTGTGTTAAGGTTCGAGGAGGTTGAAGTCCTTAAATTTATTAAGGAAAGAGGGGGAAGAGCCCTTGAGGCAGAGTTGAGAAACGCCTTTCCAGATATACCTAGAACAAGCATGTGGCGTCTTATAAAAAGGCTTGAGAGAAGGGGGAAAGTTAAGGTTAAAAAGGTCGGCCTTCAAAATGTTGTAGAGCTTGTATAAATTCTGTTTAAACAGACAATAAACCTTTCTGGATTCAAAGTGTGCCAGCTTTGAACATTGAAAAGGTAAATTATAAAAACTTGGGTTATTTGGCACTTTGACATCAGTCTTTTCTAAAGGTTCTGTTGGAATTAGATTGCTTACTTCTTATGTAAGCCTGCCGGGCATTATGGGCTGAATGGTTTATGGCTGAAACTGTTATGTTTAACGGGTAAATTTTTTGAGTTTCAATTTGACTTTTTCTTATGTTATGAAAGGCGTTGATGGAATTTTGGTTGTAGGACTTAGGGATTTTAGCGCGGGAAAGACATCTATAGCTTTAGCACTTATTAGATTTCTTCGAGAGATGAATGTTAATGTTTGTGGTTTTAAACCTAAGGCTGGAAACAACGTATGGTATGATTTTGACACAGTTTACGAAGCCCTTAATCAATGTCGGCTTTACGGAATGGACGCGAAGGTGTTGAAAGAAAACTCGCAAACAGACCTGCCTGAAGAAGTTATAAGTCCAGTTCATAGGCTGTGGGGTATGCCTCCCCTAAACATGGAGAAAACAATTTTTGAAGTGCCTTTCTTCATTGTGGACAGAGTGACCTTATGTGAAAATCTAAACGCCCAGAGGCACTATGTAGTCGTAAACGAGTCTTTTCCTTTTGAACACGGCGTAGAAAATCTCATTGAAAGACTTTGCCAAAAAGCATCCGGAGTCATCCGCATATCAAGGCTTGAAGAGCTTAACAGAGTTTCAGGTTTATACGATAGAGCAATTTACGAAGCGAACAAGATGGTAGAAAGTGAACATGAATTAATAGTTTATGAAGGCTACTCAAACAATGCCCTACCCTGGAATGGAATTAAAGATTGGATAAGCCTTGTCATAGCTGTGGAACCAGGGCGAATCTACGCCTATGACGCTGATAAATATTTGGCAGGAGTCCAACTTAGGGAAGGTTTAAGAAAAGAGGTTACGGCAAACGATGTATGCGGATTGTTGAAGCCGTTAAAGGTTATTAAAGTTCCACCTTACAGGTCAGGGGAACTTCTTGAAAAGCTTAAAGAAAAAATTGGCAGTGTTCTAAAAGGTTATTTTGAAACTTTTTAGAAAAACTTACAGAAATTTGCTCCCTTCTAATTAACAACTAAAATAGCACACTTTACCACCCGAATAAAACACCAATCGAGGTACAAAAATACGTGGGCTCAGAAGGCATCGGAAATTGAGAAAGTCTTCACATTCCCCTTCATGGGAGCATTCACTAAGATCATATCGCCTCTAAATACCCAGGCAAATTTCATAGTGGACGAGTTTTAAACAAGTTTAACTCCGAGAGATGTTAATGTTGAAGAGGTTTTAGCGATAATTATTTAAGGATAGATGGATGTGTAAATGGTCGGTGTTTAAAAATGGTTTTAATTGAATCAGACGAGGCCGAAATTAAGGCAGCGTTAACCGCGGCTAGTTTAATGGTTGCCTCTGCCAGAACAGCTCCGAAGGGCAAGGGAGTGGACAAGATTACAATTGCAATTGCAACGGATGAAGATAAGGAAAGACTGGCTGAGGCTATGGCGAAAATTTTCTCTCCCCCAGATGAGCGCGTTCAAAAACAAATAATGAACGTTAGAAACTCCGATGCTGTTGTT
>JAVZIQ010000037.1:0-17487 GCA_038871175.1 Bathyarchaeia archaeon
TTCAACTGGAGTCATATTATACTACGTAGGTGCTATTCCATTCTTCCTTTTTTCACGGACGCAAAAGAACACGGCGGCCTTCATGCTTTTCTTCTGTGCCTTCTCAGCTGCAAGTGGAGGGATAAGGGTTTCAAACATGCGGCCTTGGGATGCATTTATGTCGCTGCTTCCGGGAGTGGTAGCTGGTATGGTTGCGGTCCTTATTTTTTATGGAATGAATTTTTTGGAATTATTTTTTAAGAGAAGGCTCGAGAAGGGCGGGCTTATTTAGCTGGAACTTATTGATGAGGTAAGGTATTCTTTTACCTCACTCTTTTCCTACTATAAGCTTAATAGAGAGTAAGCTCGTTATGAATGAAACTATTACAATTTCAGATAAATATGGTCTCATCATTGTGATTTGCAACATTCCACGTGTTCCTAAAAGAATAGCTAAACTAAGTCCTATTGAGACTGAAAGTTTTTCGATAGGCGTTTTTACAAGGGAAAATGCTTCAACTATGGTGTAACCAGGAATGAAAAGAATCAAGATTAGTGGGAAAATTAAAGGAATTTCCAACTGAAAAACGGATGTAAGAAGCAGAGATAAGGAATATAGAAAAATACTGCTTCCAGCCAGGAGGTTTAACTTTCTTTTCATTGGGACGCGTCCGCGATTTTATACATTAGGATATTATCTCGTTGATATATTTCAGTTTTCTTAGGAAACCTTAAGAAAATCTTTAGCCGTATCTACTTTGAAGTAAGATGAGAATATGCTATATTGCTGTTGATGTCGCATTGCCTCATTTTAGAGGCGCCTCCACACATGTTTATGAAGTTGCAAAAAATTTGGTGGCTTGTGGGAATGAAGTGCATGTGGTTTCAAGGCGTGTTAGCATCTTTCAGCCAAAGTATGAGGTGTTGGATGGCATCCATATTCATAGGATTTATCGGGGCATAGCAAGACCTTTGCCGTTTTCCAGTTATGAGCATCTCATGAGTGGAGGAGATCAACCGAAACTTGCTAGCAGGTTTTATGAGTGGTATCTCTTTAACATTTTTTCGTTATATTCCGGAATCATTTCTGCGCAGATTGTGAGAAGGCATAATATTGACGTGATTTTGGAAAGGGAGACTTCTTTCGGCGCTGGAGCTATTGCCAGCATTTTAACCAGAAGACCCGTGGTTTTGGAAATTACAGGCCCACGGTATAATAGGTTATCGTTCAAGGTGGCTAAAAGCGCTCTCGCATATACACACTTGATGATACATGATGCGTCTTCAGAAAAGGCTAAGGTGATTCTGGTGGATGCTGCTGCTGATACAGATTTGTTTAAGCCTGATCGCAAGGCAGGGCAAGCGGTTCGGAAAAAATATGGACTGGAAAAGGCTGTTGTTGTCGGTTATGTTGGAACCTTCCCTGAATGGCATGGGATACAGGAGCTTATTGAAGCCAGCGTTGAAGTGTTGGAAATGTATCCTTCTGTTCGATTTATAATGGTAGGCCCCTATTTTGAATGGGCAAAGATTTTTGCAGAAAAACTCAGAGTTATTAATTCTTTTATTTTCGTGGGCCCAGTTCCGTACTCTGAAGTGGGCAAATATGTAAATGCTGCGGACATTTTAGTGGCGCCTTATAATCCATTAAAATCTGAGATACGAAGAAAGTTTGGTATAGGTTCACCTCTTAAAGTTTTTGAGTATATGGCTTGCGGGAAACCCGTCATTACCACCGCGGTTGAGCCTATAAATAGGGTCATCGATGATGGTAGAACGGGCATTTTAGTGCCTGCTGGAAATTCAAAGGCCTTGGCAGATGCAATAATTAGTTTAATTCGAGATCCGGAAATGGCTGAGAAAATTGGTATGGCTGCAAGGATGGAGGTTGAAGAGAAATATTCGTGGAGGGTTTTCACTAGACAGTTAGTTGACATATTGAAACAGGCTGTGGAGAATTAGTTATGATTAACTTTCGTTGGCCAGATGATGCTAAACTTGCGTTTGCCATACGGGATGATGATGTATGCTATTTCACTCAGCCGTGGATGCTGGATGCAGTCTATAATGAGGCGTGGAAACTTGGATTTAAAGTAAGCCTCTCCGTGATCCCTTGTGTAAAGGCGGCAAAACTGCGTTTAGTGCCTGCGCATCTGAGAAGAAATGGGAAATATTATTCTGTTCTGGAAAATAGGGAGCTAATTGATTATCTTAGAGAGAAGATGGCTGAAGGTTATATCGACGTAATTCAGCATGGTTACAGCCATGAGAAGGGCGACGGTAGACCCGAGTTTACAAATAAAGATTATTTAATTTTAAAGGAAAAATTCAAAAAAGGTAAGGAAATTCTTGAGAAGGCGGTGAAAAGGGACATTAGGGTTTTTGCTGCTCCCCATGATAGGCTATCAAGGACTGCCATGAGAATTTTATATGAAAGCGGTGTAAGCCTCTCTAGGAAGTTTGCTGTTGGAAGATTTCTGTTTACCATTCCTATATCCCGCGCAAATTTAGGAAAGGCATGGGGACTTCTGTTGTCAAACCCTAATCCATTAAAACCGATAAGGGACAGCATAATTCCATTGGATAGAATGCTGGTCATCCGATGGGACAATTTTCTGATGGGAAAGAATATTGATGATGAGATTGAAATGGCGAAGCGTAATTTTGTTAGGCGCCTACTGGAGGGGGGCTCCTTCGTGATTGCACAGCATTATTGGGAATATTTTGATTCATGGAATTTTGACGCCATAAGGAAAGAACGGCTATCAAAGTTTAACGAATTTTTACATTTTGTTGCTTCAAAAGAGGGCGTCTGGAAAACCACTCTAAGCGAAATAGTGGATTGGATTATGGCTTTAAGGAGTTTGAGGTCTGATTTTAATTGTTATTAGTTTTCCGTTGAAGGTGCTGAGCCATGATGGATGTGCCTCTGGTGTCAATAATAGTGCCCGCCTATAACAATGGAGACATCATTGAAAAGGCTATTCTTTCGCTCATAAACCAAACATACCCACGGAAGGAGATAATAGTTGTCTACGATGAAGGGTCCACTGATAACACAAGAGAGGCCCTTTTAAGAATCAAGGAAAGCTTTCCTGACATGGTTCGCGTGATTTCTACGGGACATGTGGGAAGATCTAAGGCTAGAAATTTGGGTTGGAAAAGTAGCCGAGGAGAGATCCTTTTCTTTGCAGATGCCGACGACATATACAAGGAGGATTACCTTGAAAAGGCCGTTAAATGCCTATTATCAGATTCTAGCTTCGGCGGAGTCACCGTTACCGGTACAACTTTGAAACTTGAATCCACCTTTGTAACTAATTGCATGGAAGTTTATAGCAGCATTGTCCGCAAGTTAACGGATGAGGGCAAAATAAAACCGAAATGGGCTTGGGTGTACCGTAGAGAGGCTGTAGAAAAGGTTGGCGGATTTGATGAGCGCCTCAGCCAGGCTGAGGATAAGGATTTGTATTTGCGTGTAATGGAGGCGGGCTATTCCTTCGGGTTTGTCGGTGGAGTTAACTGGTGGCACACGAGGCGTGGAAAACTTTTCCCATACCTGAAAAAGTGCTATGCTGCTGGGAAGAGGAGAATCCAATTTCTAATTAAGTATAGAGATATTCGTTGTTTCTTTTATTCCGTGTTTTTGTTTTGGATGTTTCTGGCTTTGCTTCTGCTTTCACCTCTATTTATGCCATTGCTATACATTGCCTTAGGCGGATTGTTGGCCTTCTTGCTTTATAGTTTGGCGGTTACTCTGAAATTGGGTTGGAGCGTTGCTCCTCAGAGGGCGTATCTTTTCCTTTACCCTATTTATAGCCTTATTACGTATATCGCCACTGCTGTTGGATACACTTATGGATTTTTCCTTGTTTTAATGGAAAAATATGGCGGTAAAAGCGTAGATTGGTCATTGCTATAATCTTGTTTTCATTATTTTGAGAGAAGACTGTGTGTCTTTGGGAATTTATTGAATTAAGATGGTAGTTTTTGTGTGGGTTGATTAGAATGGAAAATCAGATACGTGATAGGCTTCGATTTTCGGCCTTTTGGAATTCACTTTATCTATAAAGTCTTCTTTATCTAAAGATACTAGGATTGCATTAGCGTCTAATGCCACTTTAAGGTACATTGCATCTATGGCGTAAATGCCATATTCTGAGCAGAGGGGATATGCGGCGATGCAGAAGGCTTTATCGCAGTTGGCTAGTAAACGCGGATGGATAATGAGGTCAAGCTGTTTTTTGGCAGCATTAGCTATTTCTGTTCCAACCCTCCTTGCCAGTGTCCCGCAAACTTCTTGGTATACAATGCTTGGCTCTGTCAAAATGAATGTGTCGGGCACCTTGCTGAGTATTTGGAGGCATTTTTCACTGTAGGGTTCATCCTTTTTTAAGGCAGCTATTAGCACATTAGAATCTAAGGTTAATGTGCGACTACGAAGTTTCATGGTTCCTGGATCGTCTCGTTTCCTCAAGTACACTGGGATGCCCAGCCCACTTACCTGAGACTATGCTTCTAAGCCTTAGAAAACCTTGCACTCCCACCCTCATTTCCTCTAATTTCTCCTCATTTAAGGATGTTGCCCTCTCCAACTCAACAAGCTTTGCGAGGAGTTCAGCCCAAGTCCTGCAACCCAACTCAACTTTCAGCCTCTTAAGTTCCTTCAAAATATCTTCAGGCAAGTTCTTAACGAGGATAGTCGCCATATTACATCATTCAGATAATTTGGATAATTCAGAATATAAAGTTTATCCGAAACTCTCCATATTTGGACATTTGTGATTTAGACTTCAGAAGGTTTACATAATGGCAAATTGATATTTGTTGAAGTGGATAAAGGCTGAAATCTTATGAGGGTTTGCAGGCTTACTTGGAATTTTCCAACTGGAAGGGAGTTGACGCATGGTCTTGGGCCTACATTTTATCATATTTCCAGGGAGCAAGCCGCGCTGGGATTGGATGTTCATGTGATAATGCTTCGGAAATCTTCTAGGCCATCCTATAAGGAGGTTGAAGGGGTTAAGGTTCATTTTGTAAATTCGCCCTATAATGTTAATGTTGTGAGGAAGATAGCTGAGTTAAATAGGAAAATAGGCTTGGATGTCATACACGCCCACAGCACTTGTGGCCTTCTTTATTCGGTTTTTCGCAAGGGAATAGGCGTTCCCCTGGTGGTGCACGTGCATGGCACAACTCTTGGAATGGAGAATTTTGAGTTCGACCTGCCCTCATCCTTTTCCTTTAAGTATTCTTTAAAATCAAAATTTCGCCGCAAAATTTCAGCGTTGAGGCAGTTGTTTTTCTGGCGTAAGGCAGACCTGTTGATAGCTGTTAGCCAAGCTCAAAAGGAGGAGTTGAAGACCCTTTATGGAGTTAATGATGGGAAAATCCGTGTGGTTTATCTTGGTGTGGACCCGAATATTTTTAGGCGTTATGGCGATGTTTCCTTTTTGAGGGATAGGCATAAGCTTGGAAATAAGCGCATTATTTTGTTTGTTGGTCATTTTGGTCTGCGTAAGGGGATCCCCTTCCTTATAAGGGCTATGCCCAAAATTTTGAAGGAAAATCCTGACACGGTTTTGCTCTGTGTTGGCGGCACGCCGAAGTGGTTGGGAACGCGTCTCTACTGGGATTACCTGAAAAATATGATACGCGAGTTAAGTTTAAGCAATAGCGTTAGGCTTGTGGGTGAAATTCCACATCATGAATTACCCTACTATTATTCTATGGCTGACGTTTTCGCCTTTCCATCGCTATATGAGGCTTTTGGAAAGGTCGTTGTGGAGGCTATGGCCTGCGAGACTCCAGTTGTGGCGTCCAAGGTTGGCGGAATACCTGAAATTATTCATCACGGGTACAATGGTTTGCTTGTCGAAGCTACTAACGTTGATCAATTGGCTGAAGCAATAAGTGCTTTGCTATTTAGCAAGGATTTTGCTCGGAGACTGGGGAAAAAAGCCAGACAAACGGTTTTGGAAAAGTTTACATGGCGTTATACGGCTGAAAGCCTTAATAAGGTCTATCTAGAAGTTACAGAGAATATATAGTCGGTTCATAGCAAATTGTTATACTATTTTGAGCTGTTCTACTGATTGCTGTTATGAATCTATAATCCACCACATAGATTATAGATTCGCAAGGCTTTAAAAGGGGGGCTACATAAGTTAATTGCGTGTGTGAATATCATGGAATATAGTAAATTAAAGATAAAGCTATTAATGGTAACTTTTAGCTTTCTGCTAATTCAATTAATGATCATAGCTTCCGCTAATGCTAATTCTTATTATAAAGCTTCGACGTATGTTGAACCTACAAACATCCCTGCAAATGGAGTTGTAAATATTCATCTCACGACGCAATCATGGGTTAACCCCGATTTCAGCTATGCCATTGTACACCAAATAAAGGTTTATTGCCCCGGCGGCGACGAATACATGTTAGGCAATGCAATGGAACCCATAAACAAAAATAATGCACCGCCATACGGTTTAAATATTAAGATTGAGGTTGGCGATGATATAGTCATACCTTTTGGTACAGGTGTTGGCGGGCCAATAACAATTGGCGGTGTAGATTATTACTGGTGGAGAATAAGGGAGGCAGGTTACCCTGTCGGTCCGGGTAACCGAGTGGATTTGGATCCTATGCCAGAGCCTACAGGGAAGAGCGGTACATACGAAGCTGATGTTGAAGGATGGAACTTTTACGGCGTTACCGATGATGAATTTAGGCTGCGCGCATTCTTCGATATTCCTGACCGATTTTATGTACCTGAATTGGCTTTGCCAATATCGGCAGTAACCGCCTTAGGCTTCACATTAGTGTTCCTCAAATCCAGACGAAGACAGCTAACAAAATAGTAGGTAAAGGAATCAAGTCGTCTTAGATTTTCTCTCCCTCATGTGCGATAACGTTTTTGCATTAATATTTATTAAATAAAATCTCAATAATTTATAGGGGTATGGGAGGGGTTTGATATGAAAATAAAAGTAATTTTAGCTTTGGTATCTTTGACATTGATGGCTTTGATGATAGGCGTATACGCGGCTCTTACTTTATGGTCGGTCAATGTTAGTGTAAATGTTGCTTCTCCTGATATTGGAGTATACTGGGATCAATCCTGCACAAACCCTGTGTCAACCATAGACTTCGGAAGCTATAATAAGGGGGATACGGCAAGCAAGACGCTTTACATCAAAAACAAAGGCAGTACAACCATAACTCTCTTGTACACTTCAACGCTTTCCTCAGTTTCTGGCGGTAAGATAGTTGACGAATGGACCTATAGCGGTGGTTCGGTGAACGGAGTTTCCCTGGCGCCTGGCCAAGTAATATCATCCACCTACACCATAGAAATTTCTTCAACGTGTCCAGCGCAAACTTTTAATTGGGTGATAAGCCTAGGAATTTAGGGATTCGGCGCAAATGAATTTTCAAAAAAAGCTTTTAGTCTTCATCTTTGTCGTAATTGCCTTGGTAATATGTTCTGCCTACGCTCTTGTCACAATTGTTTCTATAACTGTAAGCCTAGATGTCCAACCAAAGATCACTGAGCCGTATCTTCCTCCTGTGGAGGGTTGGGTTTGCCATAACATGGATAACATGGATGCTCTTTGGGTTCCGTATACTGGACATGGCGGGTGGAACTCATGGTACTATTCGAATGAGCGGTTTACACGCACTTCAATTTACTATCAGGTTTGGGTTGGAATATACTGGATTAGAGGCTACGTCAGTCCAACAGCCGAAGCCATCGGCCAGTTTAGCGTTATAGATCAAACAGCTTGGCTCCGTGACCGAGGAGACCCTAATCCCTATGCAGCCGTTAAACAAGTCCTAGAGACTTCAGCCATAAACTTCAGGGGATACAGCGCAACAAAAATAACAGCCACCATGGACACCCATGCTGACATACCCCCATACGAAAACATCACACTCCTCGGATACATGATAATCTTCTACAATGAAGCCTTGGATAGGATAGGGGCAGTCTACCTTAGCGCAGTCGAAGACAATTATAATGCGGCCCTTCCAATGATGGAGAGTCTTGTGAACGGTATGCAGATACCCTGAGCATGTAAAAATAGGACTAAGCTTGGGTTATCTGGCGACAGTTTGCCAAGCGTACCCTTGCCCGCCGATGTTCGAGTTCGATGTTCCTGCGCCTACTCCGTATTTGCCTAGAACTCCGACAACTGCTCTAATAGACAGGTTAATTGTTATTTTTCCACGGGAAGAGGTGAATGTAAATGTGTAATTTTGATAATCTTCTGTTTGAACGTTGACTGTCACCTTCTCCCTTTGCCCGTTTCTCCATTGGAGAGTGCTGCCTTCAAGACCGTTTACATTGCTGTTAAATAGGACAAACTCCGAATTGCTCACCCATCCTGATTGTTGATAGTAACCTGGGTAGGGATCACGCATTCTTTTGGCTGTTATTTTGCCATATCTTCCGAGTCCTTCATACTTAGCTCCGTCACGATACAAAATGGCTTTCCCGTAAGATCCGAATCCTTCCGCCCCGTATGTGCCTATCTCTGGAACGTCTACTGGGGATGATGATTTAGTCGGGGGGACCTCCTCCCAATGTTCAAGCACATCCCCTGCCTTAAGACCTGGTGTGAAGTTTGTTGAATTGAAGTTTGTTTTAACGGTTATTTTTCTGTATCCCCTGCTTGGTTTTGAAACTATCTCCATAGAGCCTTTGAACCCAACGATTTTTACAGTTTCTGAATCAATTTGTTCTACTCTTTCAACTTGTGGGCCTGATCCAAAATCTTGTAAGTTAAACATCCAAGGAGTATTCAAAGATGGAATGATGATTTCTGTAAGCCACATTCTGTTGCCGTTGTTCAGAAGTTCATCTTGAATTGTGAGCGTGGAGGGTACACTTTGTGGTGGGCTTTCGGTTTGAAGCAGGATGGAACAGCCTAGGAGAATGCCTATTAAGATAATAAGGATTATGACCAAACCTTGCAATTTAGTAAGCGCTTTCACATGTATCCCGCACAGAAATTTTGTTTATTTATATTGATTGACTTGTTAGAGTCTCGACCCCTAAGGTTTAATTTGCGCAAACGAATTACATTAGGAATGGCCACAATCGCGCTCACACCTATGAGCAATCTATAGAAATTTCTGTAATTTCTTTTCTTAAAGAAACGGATGGAATAATGAATAATGTGAATGATTAAGAATATTAGGCATTTGGGCCAAGACTTTGTTTGTAAGTTAAGGTACAAGTAACTTTCACCATCACTAAATCCCCTTTGTATAACTGGTTTTATTCCTAATCTATTGGGCGGTATAAGAGTATATGTTATGGCGGATGGAACATACAGCAACTTGTACCCCAATCGAGTGAGGATTAGGCAAAAGCCCACATCTTCAGATACTTTCATATTCACGTCGAAGAGAGTTAAATTTAACGCTTCACGCTTAAAAGCGCAATTACCAGAACCAACGAAGCTAACATATTGTTCCCTCGTACCCCTATCAAATGTGCCGAGGACAGAATGCACTGTTTTGCTCTTTGGAATTTTTTCGTTTAGTGGGCGTGTGGGCCCGCCGACGCCTATTATTTCACTGGACTTAAAGCCTTTAATTAGTTCTTTTAGCCAATTCTTGTCGGGTATGCAGTCGTCGTCAATGAAGGCAATTATGGATCCCCTCGCGTGTTTCACCCCGGTGTTTCTTGCATATGCAATTCCTATGCGGCTTTCGAAGATGTACCTTACAACATTAGAATATTTGCTCTGCAAAATCACCCTAGTCTCGTCATCAGAATTATTGTCCACAACAACTATTTCAAATTCCGATTTGGGATAATTTAAACTTAATAGGGAATCTAGACATTTTTCGAGACTCCTAACCCTGTTTCTTGTACAGACAATGACGGATATATTTGGGGCACTTTCACCGGTCATTAATGCAACATTCTCCATTAATTTGTTTTAGTTATCTTGCAATGACAATTTTCCTCTCCCTACAAATTGACGGAGGCTATTTTCTTTTCGCCTGCCTCAAGCTTTTTGTAAACGAGGAAAACTGTGTCCCCTTCCTCTTTTACCTCTGCTTCGTACTCATCGCTTGGTGTTAGTGTACAATTTTCTCCTTTGATGGTTAATCCCTCTATAGTCATGGGTGATTTCAGGATAATCTTACCTCCTTTGACCCTCACTTTCACTTTGTCTAATTTTTTGATCCAGTTAACCACTTCCGTGAGGGTGGTTTTCCATAAATTGTAGTTATCCAAAAAATCGAGCAGGCCATAAAAACAATCCAGCATTGTCCGATCGCTTAGCTCATCCTCCCAGTCTTCATAATATAACCAGTGATGGTTTGCTATGTAAAATAAACCAGACGTCATCAAGGTATCCTTAAACTTTCGTTTAGCGTCTTCGATGCGTTCGAAAAAGCTCTCCTTTTTCCATAGGTTCAGCGATTGATGGAGCTCAATCATTCCTGGAAAGTTAATGAATCCCTTAGCGAGGGGGTTTAGATTACGAGTAAAGATTTTTGTAAATGAGATCATATTGCCAAACGACAATGGAGTGCTTTTCTCCAAACTGCGAATTCCCTCTTTTCTGCAAAGCGCGAGGCCCTCTTGTTTGAGGATGCCCCAAGCTTGCTTCGAAACTCTGTCGTACGGAGGGACAAAGACCATTATTTTTATCGGTAAGCTTCCCTCAAGGATATTTCGTCCGAGTCTTAGCCTACTCCTAATTTCAGTTGAATCTTGGATGCAGAATTCTGGGATGCCGCGCATTTTATCATGATTGTAACCATGTTGAAGAATGTCAACTTTTCCCTCGGCTATTTTTTCCTTCAAATAATCCATAAGCTCTTTATTGCTATGCACAGCATATTCTGACATTTTTCCTCTGTATTTGGGCGGGACAGAGGGATCATCTATTGTCTTGAGGTTCGGAACGACTCCCAATGAAACCCTAAACCCTTTTTTCCAAGCTCGCCTGTAGATTCCATCTATTTTATATGAAGGGGTGAAATAGCTTACATCATCGTCACGTATTGCAAACGCCGCAGCATAGCCGAAAGGCCATGGATTTAAACTCACGCTCCCCATAAATATCCCTAATGCGCGCGCGCATCACGCTATAGATAAACTAATAAAAAAAACTTTTCGCCTTTTCGTTAAAAACCATAACCTCATTGTGCTTCTACCATTATTCAGGTATCTCCATTTGTTTGGGATCATGTTGGAGGCTATTTGAAAAATAGAATGAATGCTAGCACCAGAAGAAAGTAAACAAATCCCCAAACTTTGTCGGTTAACCAAAGTTTATGTATATATTCACTTGGAATAATTCGCTTTAAGATTTTCCTATGAAAAGATCCCAATAGGAAAATTAAGAGGAAAAACATGAACGTCAAAGACAACCAACCCTCCAGAAATAGGCCTAAGCTTAGGGTAATATCTAATGCAATAAGAAGACGCATAAGCAGTTTCACCTTGCCAACTCCGTGGACGACGGCAAGGGTTTTTTTCCCTGTGGCTTCGTCAAATTTGACGTATCGGACTTCATGCCTTAACCTCCAGTAGGTAATAGCAAGGCACGGTATCCACGAAACAACTAGAGCCTCCACTCCTATTGGAGCAAACACGCTGTATCCTGCTAAGAATAGCAAAAATGCGCCGATGACCTCACCTAAGGTTGAAAATGGATACACGTTCTTGTACCGTAAGGGTGGAGCCGAGTACGCGGTGGATAATAAAGCGATTACAAGAATGATAGCAATACACCTTGGAGAGGCTATCCAAACAAAAAGCAGTCCAAAACTTAGGAAAATTATCACCGACGCACCAGCCAACCTCTTCGGGATTTCCGCCAAGGCTTGCCTCACGCCCTTCTGCTTATCTATTTCCACGTCAAAATAATCATTTAAAGTCATTACGTAAGAAAGTACAAGCACTATTCCTACGAAAGCGACGATTAATCTGAGGGCAGAAGTTTCCATGGGTGAAGGAGTAACCTCGTATGAGTACAATAGTCCCAGCCCGACTCCCCCTATAGGGGTTTGGATTGCGGCAGGGTCCACAAATTTTACAAATGCCGAAACTTTCCTTCTCATATTCGAAGGGTTACTGGAGGAATCCATGACCTTTCACCTCTTTATGCTTTGACTGTTACCGATTATGCTTCTTGATATGCAACCATTTGCACTTTCCTTTGGCTCAGTTTCTTTCTTCTTGCTAACCTGTTAAGCCTTTCAAATCGCATAAGTTTCCATACTCCAAAGTCTACCCTTCCCAAGGTTAGCTGTCCAAAATAATGAAGGGGAGCCACACCTAAAGAGATTAATCTAAGCACGGAACTATCGTGACGAAAATGGGACTCTTCAATGTAACCCACGCCGTTTGTTGGCTGTCCCTGAAATTTCCCCTCCACAATACAACATCCTTCCCATAGTCCACGGCGTATTTCTTGCTCCTCCAAAACGGGAACAACTCGCAGTAATGTATCTGGAGAAGCCGAAATCATCCATCTCGTCCCGTAGATTGAGCCTGTCTGCGGGCTTTTCCATGTACCGAGGCATTTGATTAAGAATTTGTCACAGACTCTCATCTTTCCTGCATCATCCACAATATTGAGAAATCTCATGATCGGATTGCCCGTGATCGGGTGGAGGCATTGACCTGTGAGAATTTCCACATTGCCTGACAATTGAATGGAAAACCAGATCCAGCTGCCGATGCCTCCAAAATCCCAACTTCCCCATTGTCTGTCAATCCATCCAATACCTTTTACTTCCATCTGGTCCCTACTCAATTCAAGTTTTCCCGAAACTTCCATGTGAGTCAATGAATAATACTTGGATGACCCAAGAAGGCTGAGTCTAACTGATCCATTACAATTTATAAATATTGGAGGTTTACGTGAAACCAGTTCTAAGTTCAGACTTAGGTCATCTCGGGCTAAATGCATGGCATAATGAAAGGGTTTATCTAAAACTTGACGCCACCAATTATTTCCAGCCTTGACGTTTACGCTAGAAGTGGAAGTCTTTATATGAGTTTTTTCAATAAACCTTTTCACGATGCGCCTTTCAGACTTGTCCACCAAGGCAAACAACATGACATTTGGAGAGAAAAATGAAACAAATAATCCATAGTGCTTCCCCGCCTTAGTCTCAAGATGAGAGTTAAAATACCACCATTCATGAAGTGCACTCATATGACGACCTCCGTCCCTAGGAAAAAGAAATCGCAATGTACTCTTGTTGTGCGAATCTGACAAGAGAATCACCTCAGTGAACTATGTGTCTCGTGTTTTTAGCTTGTGACATTTGTTCTTGAGCGGAGCTGACGAAGACTGTCCCTTTTTCACCATCCACGGTCAAGGTTGCTCCATTTCTAATGATCTTAGTAGCATTCCTCACATTCACAACGCATGGAATGCCATATTCTCTGGCAACAATCGCGCCGTGGGAGGTGTGCCCTCCCACCTCAGTTATGATGGCCCTAGCGGTAACGAACAAGGGAGTCCAACCTGGATTTGTAAACGGTGCAACTAAAATCTCCCCCTCTCGAAGCCTTCCACACCCAGCGGGATCCAATATCACCCGCGCTTTACCAGTGACTCTCCCAACACTACAGCCTATGCCTTTTAGTGTTATAGTGGATATGAGCCCTTTAGCCTCTTCGTCTTCTTTAATCTCTTCCCTTAAACCAGCGCATGTTTCTATCACGTTTGGGAAGGGCAGTTTTAGGTTAGTTTCCCTCTCTCGCTTCCTCAAGCTTATTAACTCTTTTATCGTCTCTGGCTTCACCTTCCCCTTGTCGATTCGCCTAACCTCTTCAGCAGTCAAAAAGTAAATATCCCTCTCCTCCTTCAACAAATTCTGGTCAACGAATCTCTTAGCTAACTCCAAATAAAATCTGCGAAGCTGGTTATATGCAAGCACAAAGTTCTGTTTCATATTCTCCCGCCAAATTACACAATGTTGAGCTTCAAAAAGGACTAGGTCAAAGATAAGCCATCTATAAGGAAACGTATATTTAGAACGGGCGAGTTCCTTTCTGATTTTTTGAGTGGCTATAAGCCTCCTCTCCCTTTGTCTGCTTTCAAACATTAGGGGGTCAATTAAATTTTCAGAGAGCACATGGTTCTTTAATGTTTCAAGTATGAAGGTTGGATCATCTTCCCATCGGGGATAGGACAGTTCAAACTCTTGCAAGCTAAAGTAGCCATATCTATTCAGGAATTCCTTAATTCTACACGCGAATTCCTTCCCATCATCAAAAGCGTTGAGGACACTAAATATTTTTGAAGGCTCGCTATTTATGATAACTTCACGTATTTCTTTATTTGACGAAGCTTCTCTGGAGAGTTTCCACAGCTCGATTCCTGGCTCAGCACTTCTCATGCCAGATAAACCTGTCAACAAGACAGAATAAGGCATCGTGGAATATTTACCACCCCATTTTCTTATCACCCTTCTCAGCAGAGACACAAAGACATCTCCCATTATTGTACAGGCAATATGAGTCTTCATACAACTTTCCATAAGCGATATCAAACCATCTATTCGATTCAAAATTTCGTCTGACGCCAACTCCTTCAGGTTTAACCTCTTTAGCTTGCCAACTTCCCTGGGAACAATGAAAAGTGACTTCCTAATTTGAAGAGGCAAAATACACGCTAGCCAGCATGCTTTCAATACCACCCTTGGTTTAAGGCAGGTAAACTTCTCCAAAATTGATTCGTACGTTGATCTGTTAATGTACACCCTTCCATAAAAGCAGTCAAAACCTCTGAGTTGTCTGTCAAATATACCCAGACGATGATGAAAATGGAGGAAAGCGTTGTTTACAATAGGATCTAGTATCGACCAACTCAATGGAGTTATCACGTCTGGAACGACTTCTCCAACATTATCCCTCGTCCATATGGAAATGCCCTTAGAAATTTTATCAGTCTCACGTCTTATCTCCTTCACCTCTTTCTCCATTACCTGCCTTGCTTTAGCCAAGGCTTCCTGCATAGACCTAAACTCGCCGTGGGAACCCCGTCCATAATCAAGATAGATAAGCGAAATCGGAACCTCTTTTACCTTAAACCTTGCCTTGTAGGCTTGAATCCATAGTTGAAAGGGCCAAGCATATCCCTTTTCGGTAAGCCTTAACTTTCGGAGGGAAGACACTTTATAAGCTCTGAAGCCTGAAGCGCAATCGGTAATGTTGTAGTTCGTGTACCTACGAACCAACTTGTTTAGGGCTTGAATAGCCTGCTCTCTGTCTCTAGGGGGTTGACTCTTTCGCTGTGAATCAGGTAAGTATCTGCTACCTATCACCATATCAACCTCGCCAATGGCATCTAATAATTTAGGGATAAATCGGGCTTCATGTTGGCCGTCAGCGTCCAAAGTAACAACAACATCATAATCATGTTCAATCGCAAATTTGAAACCGCTAATTAACGCTGCTCCAGGCCCCATATTTCTCGCGTGATTAATAACGTACGTTACATTGCACTCAGTAATTCGAGTCAGTGAATTATCTGTTGAACCATCATTGACAACAAGAATGTCAGCTGAAGTATATTTCCGAATTTGTTCAAGTACATCCTTTACAGTCCGATCCTCATTGAATACAGGAATTAACACAAGAGTTTTCAATGCAATTTCCTCCAAGACGCACGGTGATTAATGTTAGTTCTGCTATACTTAAAAACCAATGTCAACCCTCATTACTGAGTTTAACTTGTTAAAATTTAAAATTGTATCTATGCCACACTCTTCTCCCCCAACGATATTTCCTCGATTATAACTCTAGGCTTTATGTTTCTAATGTTATTAACAAATTTGATTGTGGGATTCATCATTATATTTTGTTCCATTTTGCTCAGCAACCTGAAACGGATGCCTTTACGAATAGCCTTTCTTCTTATAGTTATCAACATATGCTTTGAAACCAATAGTGAAATCTAATGATGATTATTAAATTCATATCTTAAAAGCATTTTTTCTTTTCCAGATACATCCAGAACTATTCGATGATCGCAAAGCAAATCCTGTGAACAATGATGAAAACTCGCGCGCTCTCTCTTTTAAACAAGATTTAAAAGGTTCTTGAGAATTAATAAGTTTCTTTTTCATGTTCGCTACTGTAAAAATAACAATTGTTTACAGAGGATAATCCAGTTTATCATTTTCAGGTCTGTATGCTTTTGCAAGAAGAAGCTTGTACTTTCCCGGTATAATAAAAGGAATCAAATTTAATATACAAGTGATTAATTTTTATTATTTGCCCGCTTCAAAAATTAAAAGGCAAAAATTCGGATGTATACGGTTTGAAGGTAGGAATCATTTCTCCTGTAAACGTTTTTCCAACCACTTTTGGTGGAGCGGTGAGGATTTATAATATCGCAAAAAATTTGGGCGAACTGGGATGCTTGGTTTATTATTCCTTCCGGAAGGCGGCAGTTCATCCGGACTGAGAAATGTCAAAGTATATAAGTGTAAAGAACTTAACAATATCAAAAAGCATTACCCTATAAGTATTAAGGAATTAGCTTGCATGCTCGGTCCTTGGCAACACTCGTAAGAAAACTGGAATTGTATGAAAAAGTTGACATTGTTCAGTCTCAACACTTGTTAACGGCATTGCAGGGTTTTATCCTTAAAAATCTGCTTAAAAAACCTGCAATACTTAGTGCGCGCGCATCCCGGCCTTAAAAGGGATTTATGGAAAAGTAGCCGTGTTGGTGAATCCAAATGACTTTCAGGGTTTTGCATTGGCTATTGCTCAATTATTAAATGATAAAGAAAGAATTGAAAGGATGGGGAGAGAGGCAAGAGAACATGTTTTAAAACTTGATTGGGAACGCATAGTTAAGCTCGAATTGGAAGCCATCAATAACCTAAAACTAAAGGAACAAAGCGAAGAAATCCAAACATAGGCAAGGATTTTGAATTTTTCATTCTAATGATTGCTCCTCTGAAATTGTAATGTCTATGACGTATTGTTTGTTAAAAGCGCTGAATTTGTTGTTAAAGGGATCACGGTATGATGAATAGAAGAAACTGGCAAGGTATGCCAGATAACTTATAATCCTCTGGAAAAAATTAACATTCTCGCCTTGAATAAATATCCTTCGGCCTAGCCTGTAATTCTCCCTATATTTTATGAATCTCTGTAACAATTTTTGGATTACTCCCCCTTCTCCCTTTATCCCTACCTTCTTCCTCAACTCAAATGGCAGCACTTTAAACTTCCCTATCTTTGCGGCCCTCGCCCACAAATCCCAGTCCTCAGAAAACTGCAAATCACGCCATCCTCCAAGCTCTTCTAGAAGTTTCCTCGGACCAATTGTTATGCCAGACCAGTATGGAGGCTTATTTATGGCAACCACGTATCCTTCTAAAAACTGGTGGTAGATTTTAAGAATTTTAGATAATACAGGTTTAAAAACATCATCTAAATCTAAATTTGATATTATATACTTACCCTTCGAATTTTCAAAGGCGATTTGCCTACCCCTC
>JAVZIQ010000038.1:0-17378 GCA_038871175.1 Bathyarchaeia archaeon
AGGATACTCCCTAACATATCTCTCCTCATCCCTTGTCGCAATGAACCCGGCATGTCCCCCACCATACTGCATATGCATGCCAAGCGGCTGAAGATCGCCGCAAACTATGTCAGCACCATATTCCACCGGCGGAGTTAATAAGCCTAAAGAGATGGGGTCAACTCCTACAATGCATAGGGCACCATGTTCATGGGCTATTTTAGAAATTTTTTCTCCCTCAACCTCGACTACGCCGAGAAATGACGGATTCTTGAAGTAAACAGCAGCCGTTTCTGAAGAGATATTAGCCTCAAGAGAGCCTAGGTCAACCTGTCCTGTTTCAAAATTGTAGTCTAAGAGCTTCACTTTTATGTTAGGCTTGCAGTAATCTCTTATTTTTGATAGCTCATCCCAGCTGATGGCTCTGCAAACCAAAACTTCTCTTCTGCCTGTAATCCTAGTCGCCATACGGATGGAGGTTGCAGCAGCCTGCATCCAATCGTATGTCGGAACGTTAACGACATCCATGTTTAGAAGCTCACCCATCATGCTTGCATACTCGAAAAGCGCTTGAAACCTTCCATGATCCTCATAAGGCTCACCTGCATAGGCTGTTAAAAACTCAGATCTTTGGTTTATCTCATCACAAACTGCCGGTACGTAATGCTGCCAACATCCAGCTCCTAAAAAGTTGAGATACTCATTGCAAGTCTTGTTCTTTAGAAGTAGACTTTCAACATGTCTTCTTAAGGAACACTCAGACAAAAACGGCTTTGGCAAATGTAACTCTTTCACTTTAAGGTTATGTGGAATATCTGCGAAGAAATCCTCAACACTTTTTGCTCCAATCTCCTTAAGCATTTTTTCTTTTACCGCAGGCACAGAATTTGGGATGTAAGGATATACTATGGGCTTTTCCCTGTTCATGCTCCATTACCTTTTTATGAAGTGTACGTCCAAAACTTAAAAATTTAATCTATAAAATGCCAATGCCAGATTTCTTTATCTGCCAAAGTCTCTCGGAAAATAGAAATAAAGGATTATGACAATTCACAAGCTAGTTGACGCCTGCTAAGGGCAGATGGTGGAAAAGTGGAAAAGTTTGTTAAAGAGCTTGACGTCTTTTTTAATCCAAGCTCAGTGGCTGTTGTTGGGGCAACTAAGAAGATAAACAAGGCAGGCCACGTTATACTGAAAAATTTTGTAGAGAATAAGAAGAGAGGCGTTTTCAGAGGGGAGATTTACCCTGTTAACCCCAACGAAGACTCCATTTTAGGTTTTCCCTGCTACCCTAATTTGAAAGAAATTTCTGGAAAAGTGGATCTTGCCGTGATAGTTGTTCCTGCAAGCATAGTGCCTGAAATAATGGAAGATGCAGCCTCTAAGAAGGTTAGGGCTGTTGTTATAGTTAGCTCAGGCTTCAGCGAAGTTGGAAACCAAGAGCTTGAAAATAGAGTTGTTTCCATAGCAAAAAAAGCTGGAATACGTGTTCTAGGACCTAACTGCCTCGGAGTTTACGACTCGAAAACAGGCGTGGACATGGTTTTCCTTCCAGAGACAAAGATTTTGATGACTGGAAAGGAAGTTGTTGCAACCCCAAGGCCTATGCCTGGGAAAGTAGCAATAATAACCCAGAGCGGAGCCTTCGGAGTTGCAGCTTTAGATTATATGGCTGGACGGCAAATTGGATTAAGCAAATTAGTAAGCTTCGGGAACAAATGTGATGTTAACGAGGCTGAAATTCTCCATTACTTGCTATACGACAATGAAACCAAGGTTATACTTCTTTACGTTGAGGACATAAAAAACGGAAGGAACTTCATTGAAGCTGCATCAGAAGTCACTGTGATAAAGCCTATAATAGCTTTAAAGTCAGGGAGAACTGAAGCTGGAGCGAGGGCAGTAGCATCCCATACAGGGGCCATAGCCGGCTCGGACCAAATATACAGCGCTGCCTTCGCTCAAACAGGAATAATAAGGGTTAGAGATATGGAGGAGTTTTTTGACGCTGCAAAGGGCCTTGTAATGCAGCCTCCAGCTGGCGGTAAAAACATTGCAATTATTACAGATGCTGGAGGGCCGGGAATCATGGCTGCAGACGAATGTGAGACAAGGGGACTCGTGGTAAAAAGGTTTACTGACGAAACCCTCCGGAAATTTGAAAGGCTTAAAGAGGATGGAAAAATCCCTAAGTTTGCAGCACACTATAACCCTGTGGACGTTACAGGCTCTGTAACTTCTGAAATGTTTGAATTGGCTGCTGAAATAGTTTTTCAAGACCCTGAAATCGACGGCGTAATATTGCTGGGACTGCATCACACGCCAGCCCTTCAAGAAGACTATATTGACAGGGTAGCTCAGGTTGCCAGCAAATATGACAAGCCCATTATGGCTTGCGATATTGGAGAAACAGAGATGGCCCTGTATACCCGTTCCCGATTTGAAAAACTAGGCATTCCAGCATACTCTTCTCCTGAGGACGCAGCTAGAGCCATGAGTATCCTTGTAAAGTATGGACTTTACTTGAAAAAGAAGGGAGCCTTCAAAGAATACCTTCAAAACTTCCTCTGGGAAAAACGTGGAAACCAATGGGTTAAAACTCGACTTTAACCATTATTATGTCGCCGTCTTTAAGTTTAAAATGTCTTCTAAGGTTTAATGGTGCAATAACCTCAACCAAATCTTCAGGGTAACCTTTAACTTCTGGAATGACAACTGCACATTCAAAATTGTCCATTAAGTAGGCTTTAAAACATTTTCCACTACAGTATCCGTTGGGAGGGGTTATTTCCACTCCATAAGCATTTCTTAATATCTTCAAATATTCAATGCAGTTTCTTTCTAGTTTAATGTTTAATGTTCCAGGATAAGGGGTGAAGCCAAGCTTCTCTCTAATCTGTTTTTCAGCCCATGGAAAACCAACGAATTTGGCTCCTTCCCCTAATCCATGGGAAACTCTGCCCTTCAATAATATTGTTCTGTCCTTTTTATTTTCTGTTTGGTTTACCATTTTCCATCTGCATGCCTTTTAAGCCTGACTAGCCTTTTTGTTCTTTCAGCCATTTCGCAGCCTTCCTGAAAAGGGGGTTTGAAGACATGTCTATGACTGGAACCATTATTTTCTCCTTTGTTTCAATTAGCGGCTGATATTTTGGCATGTAGGAGTAGCCTACAAACGTCCAGTAAACGCGTTTATCCTCTACGAGCGCTTTGGCGGCAGTCTCAGTTGTAGCTGGGAGGGGAAAGTAGAGGAATACTACACCGTCAGCCCAGTATAACCCTGCTGTTTTTCCACCTGCAATTATTGAGGCGAATCTAGCTATATCATCAGGGGTTTGAAAGAAGTTACTCTCCATTATTACAATTTCTTTGAAAGGCTCAAATCTTATTATAACGTCCTCTTCCATACTTTTCACCCATGCCTTAATAGCCATTCACGTTTAAAGCTCCCTTTTTAACTTTGCTGTTCTTTCAGAAAAGGTTATAGAGAATGCAATCCTAAAACATTGACAAACCTAGGTAGGGATTACACTTGCCTGAAATTCGTGTTGCAATAGTAGGCGTAGGGAACAGTGCTTCTGCCCTAATCCAGGGAGTGGAATACTACAAAAATGTAGGTGCAGAAGCTACAGTTCCAGGGTTAATGCACGTTAACTTCGGAGGTTACCACATAAAAGATTTGAAGTTTGTAGCAGCTTTCGACGTGAACAAAAATAAAGTTGGAAAAGACCTTTCTGAAGCAGTTTTTATGGAACCAAACTGTGTAGCCAAATTTGCAGATGTTCCAAGCTTAGGCGTGAAGGTTTCTCCAGGCCCTATACTGGACGGCGTCGCTGAACATATGAAAGAGGCCTTCAACGTTTATAGCGACAACGATTTTAAACCAGCCGACGTTGTTGAGGTTTTAAAAGAGGCAGAAGCGGAAATTCTCATAAACTACCTGCCTGTGGGAAGTTGGAAAGCTACCCGCTTTTACGCCGAGGCAGCTCTGAAAGCTGGATGTGCCTTTGTAAACTGCATACCTGAATTCATAGCTTCAGACCCGTTGTGGAGTGGAAAATTCAAGGAGATGGGGCTTCCTGTAGCAGGGGATGACGTGAAAAGCCAGCTTGGTGCTACAATTCTCCATAGGAACTTGGCGAGTCTCTGCGTAGACAGAGGCGTTATAGTGGATGAAACTTACCAGCTTAACCTTGGAGGTGACACAGACTTCTTAAACATGACTGTTGAAGAACGTTTAAAAACTAAACGTATAAGCAAAACAGAGGCTGTGAAAAGCCTTGTACCCTACGACGTGCCCACGAGGATAGGTCCTTCTGATTATGTACCCTTCCTTGGGAACAAAAAGATATGTTATATATGGCTTAAGGGAAGGAAGTTCGGAGATAGACCTTTAACAATAACTGTTAAACTTGAAGTTGAAGATTCGCCTAACAGCGCTGGGGTGGTTATTGACGTGGTAAGGGCTGTTAAACTGGCTTTAGACAGAAAAATAGCAGGGCCACTCATTAGCATATCCGCATACGCTTTTAAACATCCACCCATACAGGTTCCAGATTCAAAGGCCAAAGAATGGGTTGAAGAATACATAAGGGGCGAAAGAGAAAGCTAATTAACATCAATTCTGAAACCGTTCAAAATGGATAAGGCTTCACAGATGACTGCTATCCACCTTAAGTAGGCGTTTAAAGCAGCCCTTAAAGCTACAGTGTCTCTGGCTTCAACAAACAAAATTAGATGGTTTTCTTCACATTTTAAAATTGCCTTAGACCTTGATGTTGACGGCTTTTCAATTTCAGGCAGTAAAGCCTTAAAAACAACTTTTAAAATCTTCTCTGATGGAAAGTTTAACCTTATGGATGCTTTTGTCTTCAAAGTTATAGCTTCCAGATAATGTGGGATATATTCATTCTAGGTCCAACTTCAAAAAGCTCAGGTATAAGCCTAACCTTAACCGTTATAGAACCAGATAATTCTTCTCCAACCTCTATTAAGGCGTCGAAGTCATCCCTATCTGAACTGTCTATGGATATGAGGGGAACCTCTAAGAATTCAGAAAGCGCCCTTTCGAGTTTTTCAACTTCTGAAGAAGCTGAAGAAGCTGCTATGAATATGGATTTTATCCTCCTACCTTTTGGAGGGACTTCTCTGAATTCTCTTCTAAGCTTTACTCCCCTTAAATAGATCAGGGGAGGTGTTGGCTTTAAATCTCCTCTCTCTATTTTAAAAAGCTGTATTTTTCCAGGACCAGCCTTCCACCTGTCAACGAGGATTATCTTTTCAACGTTAGATTCTATGGCTTTCTCAGCCACTTCCTTTAGGCTTAGTTTTCCTCTGTTTATCCTTATCGTCCCTGGAATTATGCAGGAAAGATCTTTACAGAATGTTCTAATAGCTTTTGTAGGCCTCCGCGATGTCGTTAGCAATATCACATTTTCTCAGCCTGGCTGTTCCTCTTCTAAGGAAGTTAATTTTTCAGCTTCCTCTAAGGGCAGTCCCTTCGCCAGTCGTTTAGCCACGGCGCCTATTTTCGTAGTCGGGGTGTAGGCTCCACCTGTGAATGTTAATCCGCACTTTCTGCATTTCCATACTCCGACGCTTACCCTTTTAACCCTAGAAAGGCCGCATCTTGGACATTTGTGGCTTTTCCTCATTTCGCTAACTATTTTTATGTACCGCTTTCTAACAGTTGATCCGTATCTGGATCCTAAACCTCTTGTTGGCCCGACTTTTTTGGTTCTCTTACCCACGTCTCCACCATCCCAGCTTTTTCCTTATCTCATCAGCTTTTTCTTTTGCAATTTGGGCTGCCTCGAAAACTTGTTTAGCTGTGAAGAACCCAGTTCCGCCCTTCTGAACTGCACATATGTTTCCATCATCGTCTACGCTTATTGTTAGCCGTGCGTCCATAACCTGCTCCTCTTCAAGCCATGGGTCTACAACAAGTTTTTCGTTTATTTTTGCAAAGGTTACAGCTATGGGGTGATTTCTTATTGGGAGAGGCTTGTACCCAGGCTTTATTATAACTTCGCCTCCTTCAACCTCGTAATTGGGCATTTTAGTGTTTAACAATGCGGCTAAAGCTGCGAGTGCTGAAGCATCTATCAAGTTTCCATCATGGTTAAGCACGTATATGTCTACGAAAATTACGAAGACGTTCTTTGCTGGCTCTATGCATAGCTTTTCCAGGTCGATTGCCTTTGACTCCCTTATCCCCCTGTCCACAACTCTTGCGAGTTCTATTGAGTTTTCGTCTGGCGGCCCTGGTTCAAACGTTGGAGAAGCCAGTGGGACTAGTTCAGCATTTACTGTTAAAACTCCTTCGTTTGGCGTGTCAGGGAAGGGTTGGCCTCTTTCAATTTTAACCCCGACCATAACCTCTGTTTTTCCTAGGAGAACCCTTGCGGAACCCTCAGCCCTTTCAATTATTCCTTCCTCAACTTTTATTTCTCTGTAATGGTTCAAGCCTCTTCCGTCTAGACGTTTCCCCTTGGCAATAAGCTGGGCTATTTGTTTCTGCTTTACTCGAATAACTATGGTCGACATTACTCTTCAACCTCCTTAACGCTTACATATTTAGCTCTAAGCGCCTCCTTCTGCATGGCATAGATTTTCTTACATCCCTCTATAGCTAGGTTAACGGCTTTCTCAAACTCTTCAACGGTTAATATGCCGTCCATCTGCAATAATGTTATAACATTTAGGTTCGGCATATAAGCCACCGGAACATCTGCTAAGCCTTCCTTATCCTCCAAGTCCATTAAATCTAAAACTATTACGTCGTCAACCTTCCCAGATGAGCATGCTACAACTAGATCTCTCATTGGAATCCCAGCGTCGGCCAAGGCAAGGGATGCAGCTGTTATGCTGGCGCATCTTGTGCCTCCGTCAGCCTGGAGGACTTCGACGAAAACGTCTATGGCAGTTCTCGGATAATATTCAAGGAAAACTGCGGGTTCTATGGCCTCCCTTATAACCTTAGAAAGCTCAACCTCCCTTCTTGAAGGTGCCGGAGACTTTCTCTCCTGAACCGAGAAGGGTGCCATGTGATAGCGACATCTTAAAACCATTCGGTCTGGAAGGGATAAATGCTTTGGATGAAGCTCTCTAGGGCCGTATACGGCTGCTAAAATCTTGTTTTTCCCCTGCTCGATATATGCGGATCCATCTGCGTTTGATAGAACCCCAACCTCAATTTTTATGGGTCTAAGCTCCTCTGGTCTTCTTCCATCAACCCTTAACCCTTCCTTAATTAACTTTTCACGTCTTTGACTCATCCTTAAAAACCTCCCTTTTCTCCTTTTCCTTTTTAATCATCTGAAGTATGCGGTCTGTAAGGCCTGTTGTATGGGATTCCTCTTCAATTTTATGTATGGCCATCATTGCAAGCTCCTCATCTTCAAGGCTTTTACCTGTTATTAGTATAACTCCGTTTTGTCCAAGGATTATGCTGCATCCTGTCTCCTGCTTTATCATGGAGATCATAGACCCCTTCTTTCCAATAACTCTGGGGATTTTTGTAGGAGTTATCTTCACAATTTGGCCCCTTGTTATTTTTCCAAGCCCGGGCTCTCCTACGCTTAGCTGGGGACTGTGGCTTCTATCATAGGAAACTATTTTCGCCACAACCAAGTCTCCAACGTCCAACACTTCTGTTAAATCGTTTTTCTGAGGCTTGAAAGGTCTGCTGAGGACATCTGTGGCCTTCAAAAGTGCTTCATAAGGCGAGTTTATGTCAACGGTCCAGCCGCTGAATCCGACTTCCACAACTGTCCCTATCACAATATCCCCTACCTTTGGAATGTAAAAGGCTCTAAGGGCTACAACGCTTACTCTTTTATCCTCATATTCAACAAGCCCTGTCCGGGCTGCGAAAATCCTTTCGTTCTCCTTATAAGTATTTTCTCCGGCTATATAGTCTCCTTCAGCAAGCAGATCTCCGGGTGTTACAAGCTGCCTTTTCTCAAAAAATGTTGGCATAAAAACACTTCCATAAAAGTTCAGGATATCACTTTGGCTTCAGCGCTTCCCCTTGTGATTTGGCCTATTTTCTCCAAAAAGGGGCCGTATAACCCTGCGGGCATTTCCAGTATTCCACTCCACGATCCATCTGAACGCCACTCTTCCCTTTTTATTGTTCCATGGGCCTTAACTGTCCCATAAGCCTTGGCAGCGTATTCTGCAGGTATTTGAACGCTTACAGAAACCTGTTCAATTTTTAAGGGGAGAACCTGCCTCAAAAGCCTTATAACTTCTCTAGCCTGCTCCTCTGTCGGTTTGAATGGGTCTAGTGAATAGTGGATCTGCTCCATTGCTTGTTCCACCCGCATGGGCGGGTGTGGAAGGTTCGTCCTCGGATCAACGCAGTTTTTAGATATGAAGGCGATTATCTGCCTCCTTTTATCCTCAATCATTTTTCTACGTTGTTCAGTTGTAAGTTGAAGGGTTCCCCTTTTCAGAATTATATCCGCCACTTTAAGCGGGTCAGCCGACCCGAAAGCCTTGCGCAGAACCTCCTCTGAAACTTTAGTTCCCTTACTTGCATCTGAAAATATGGTTTCGGTAACTAGCACCTCAGCTATCGAGGATATTTTTCCAAGACGATAGTCCAAAGCCTTCTCCGGTTTAACAACAACTTCAAAATGTTCATCACCCTTAGTAATGCGGGCAACTGTATATTTCTCTCCCATCTCACTTCCACTTGCCTAAGTCAGCTTCTTTATATACTCGTCAACCCTCTCTTCGCTTAGCATCTCCATTTTCTTAGTAGCCGAAGGTATTACTGCTATCTTTATCCTCGGCGGCAACTGCCTAGCCTCTAAAGCCTTAACGAGACATTTAACGGCAAGTTTAATCACTTCTTCGAGGCTTATGTTATCACGGTAATCCTCCTTCAAAATGTTCATAACTGTCTCCCTTCCAGCGCCTACAGCTACTGCCTTATGTCCCTTATATGTTCCGCTTGGATGTGTTATGAAAAGGCGGTTTCCAGTTTTGTCAACTCCTCCGAAAATCAGAGAAACACCGAAAGGTCTAACACCAGCATGCTGGGTATAAAGCTGTTGTATGTCGCAGATACGCTTAGTGACAACTTCCACGTCTATAGGCTCATCGTAGGTTAAGCGGTTACTTTGAGCATAAATCCGCGCTTGATCTATCAAGACTCTAGCATCAGAACTTAAACCAACTATAGCAGCTCCCACATGCTCGTCTATCTTAAAAATTTTCCAAGAGTAATCAGCCTCCTCAAGGGGCTCAACTGTTTCTTCAGCTCCTAAAACGACGCCTTCAAGGCATTTTATTCCCAGAATTGTTGCCCCTCTGTTGACAAGTTCCATGGCGTATTCAACTTGGAAAAGCCTACCATCCGGTGAAAAAACTGTTATGGCACGATCATACGCTCCTGGAGCTGCAAACACGGACACCATTATCCCTCCACATCAAAGCTAATACTTCAAACTCTCATACGACAACTAAACTAAAAACCTTTCCCTAAATTCTCTAAATTACATAGAAGGCTTACAATCTTTTAAATAGTTTCCTATTTAAAATCCTGTTTCAAAGATAAACTCTTAATAGTTTGAAGATAAATTAAGGTCGAAGGAGTGGGTATTGGGCTATTTGACAGTTTGGAAGGTCTTGGAAGAGATTATCATTGACTTACGTAAGCGCGGAGTACAAGTTCCGTCCAAAATAATTGAAGATTTAAGATTCTTGAAAACATTGATTAACATTTTAAAAGCTGACCCGACTCGACTTGAAACAGGCGAGAAAATTGAAGAATACATCAACAACATTGAAGGCTATCTTATAGTTGAAGGACAAAGATTCGGAGAAGATTACATTGAATCTTGGCTTAAAAGGCTTGAAGAGGCAAGCAGAACAATGCCTGAAGAGGAAGAATTAAGGTTTATTCCAGGGCTTCCAAGAGAACAAAGGTGGATACGAATCAAACCTTCTGAAGACATGCCCTCCGAACTTTTGAAAAATCTGGCAGGGGAGTTAAATCTTTCATTTGAAACTCAGAATAATGGATTTCTCCTAATATACGGCGAAGATGAAAAATTGAAGAGATTTGTCAAGAAAATGGCTACAAAATATGGTTTTAAACCTGAAAAATAGCTTTTAAAAGTGCATAATTGTTAAAAAATGATTGCGGAACACTTTTAATATGAAAGACATCACTTGCTCTTAATAGGCGATTGCCTGTCCCGCTTAGAGGTGAGGACGCGGTTTAATGCCCTATATCAAAAAGATAGAGTTGAAAGGGTTCAAATCTTTCGGTTACCAGACCCCTAAAGTTGTCTTAGACAAGGGGTTTACAGCTATAACAGGGCCTAATGGAAGTGGAAAAACAAACATAGTTGATGCTGTATTATTTGCGTTAGGTGAACTTAGCACAAGGAGGCTTCGCGCTGAAAATGCCGCCAAACTGATTTTCCACGGCTCCGAGAAAGCCGGAATGGAAAAAGCGAGAATGGCGAAAGTTATTATACAATTCGATAATAGTGATGGACGCATACCAGTTGACACGGCAACCGTTACAATATCCCGTGAAGTTTACAAGAATGGCCAAAGCGTGTATAGGCTTAATGGGAGAAGAATATCTAGAAGTCACATACTTGAAATCCTCTCAATGGCTGGAATAAGCTCTACAAGCCAAAACATAATTTTGCAGGGAACCATTACAAAACTAACCGACATAACACCCATGGAAAGGCGCAAGATAGTTGAGGAACTTGTAGGGATAGCCCAATACGATGCTGAAAAGGCTGAAGCGGAAGAAAAACTCCGAGCTGCAGACATGTCCCTCCGCACAGCCATGGGAAGAATAGATGAAGTGCAGAGGCGTGTCGAAGACCTTGAAAGGGAACGTAATGAGCTTTTACGTGCCAATTTCCTTAAAAACGAGATAAAAAGATTTGAAGCCGTCAAACTCTCAAATGACATCGCAAAAATAAAGGAAAAAATAGCCTTTAACTCGGCTCAAGCTGAAAAAATAAGTAGCAGACTTGAAAAGTTGAAAAACCTAAGGGAACTTCGAAGGCTGAAAAGAAAAGAAATCGAAAGCGAATGGCGGAAACTAAGCTCAGAGATAGTTGAAGAGGGAGGATCGCAGGTTTTAAAGGTTCAAATTAGAATAGGTGAGGTGAAATCCAGGCTTACAGAGCTTGCCACAAAAATAAGCTCTGGAAAAGCAAGCCTTGAAGGGTTGAAGAAAGTTAGGGAAAACAGCCTTCAACAGTTCCAGTCAATCAGGAAGGAAATCCGTGAAAACCGTTTGAGAATTAGACAGCTGAAAAAAGAGTATGAAAGCCTATACACAATGATGAACTCGAAACAGGCAGAACATAACGCTTTAGCAGAGGAAACAGCCCAACTTTGGGCTAATCTAGGAGAAAACAGTAGAAAAATACGGGAAATGGAAGGAAAGCTGGAAAAAAGCTACAAAAGAATTGCACAACTCCGCTCAGAATATGCTAAAAGCCGAGAAGCCATAAGAATCAGGATGAGAAGGCTTAAAGACTTAAACGAAAGAAAAGAACGCTTTTCAACAACTCTAGGCGAGCTGGGCATATCCCTAGCTGAACTTGAAAAAGTGCAGAGGGAACAGAAAACACAGCTTAAAAACCTCCAGCGAAACCTTGAAAAGAGACTTGCACAGAAGGAGGCCATAGAGAAGGAAATAGTTGAAGCTGGAAAAATTGCCGAGTCGGCAAGAGAGGCTGTTATAGAATTTGCAACTCAAAGGGAGCTTGCAGAAGCAGTTACCGCCGAAGAGAAAGCCCTTAAAAGCATGGAGGAACTCGGAGAATTAGGTGTTATAAAAGGGGTTTACGGAAGGCTGCGAAAACTGATCAAGTTTGAAAGGGCTTATCAACAAGCCATTGAGGCAGCAGCCGGAGGCTGGCTTGACGCCCTAGTTGTAGAAGACTTCAACGCGGCATTTACATGTGCGGAAACACTGCGAAGGATGAAGCTTGGAAGAATAAAGATAATCCCTTTGGAAGGAGTTTCAAACTTTAAACCAATTAAAGTTCCTGAGGGTAGAAACATAGCAGGAGCAGCAAACTCCTTCATAAAATGTGAGAAAAAATATGAGCCGGCGGTTAACTTCGTTTTCGGAGACACTTTGATCGCACTGGAGGATAAGACGGCTCTAGCCGTCTCAAGTGAAGGCCACCGTTCAGTCACAGTTAACGGCGACCTCTATGAGCCTGGGGGCGCATTGGAAAGCGGATACTACAGATCTCCAATAGACTTTTCAGCTATTATCCCAAGTGAGTCAGCCGTCAAAAGCCTAGACGAGGCTGTGAGGGCTCTTCAGAAACATCTTTCACAAAGGGAAAGTGACATAGCCTCCCTAGAGGAGGAAATTGCCAAGACACGTATCGAAACAGCCCGCCTATCAGACGCAATAATAACCCTCGACAGGGAAATTTTAAGAGTTAAAAGAAGCATTAAGCGGGCTAAGGCAAATGTTAGGAGGGTTGAAGCCCGCATTAAGCGAATCCATGGGGAAATTGAAGGGGAAAAGTCGAAAATCTGGGGTTATAGAGCTGAAAGAGAAACAATTCTCAAAGAGGTTCGAATGCTTCAGACTGATTTAGCTGCTTTGAGGCGTAGAGTTGACCTTTCAAACATACAGGATATGGAGGTTAAAAGGGAGAAATTAGCCGAGGAGATAATTGTTCTGAGGCAGAAGCTAGGAGCCGTTCAAACTGAAACTTCAACCCTCCAATCTCAGTTTGACAACGTTTTAAGAGTTGGATACAGAAACGCGAAAATACAGCTTGCAAAGGTTGAACAGCAAATAAGAAAACTTGAAGAGGATTTGGCAGAGGCACTTCAAGAGAGAGAGAAGCTAAACAGCGAGCTTGCACAACTGGAGAAAAACCGCATTGAACTTTCAAAAACCGTATTTTCAGCAAAAGAGGAAGCTAAAAAGTTCACAGCTCAAATAGATGAGCTGGACAATGAACTCCGCAGGCTTGACACTGAATATGAAGAGAACGACCGCCTTCTCAACCAGTTTCGCTTGAACATTCAAACTTCCCTAATTCAGCTTGAACAATGGCAAAGCCAGCTTAAGCAGCTAGGATATGAAAATCCACTGGACGTCACGGCAAAAGAGGTGGAGGAAGCTGAAACTTCTCTGAAAATGCTCCAGCTTGAACTTGAAAGGATTGGCGCTGTAAACCAGCTGGCCATATCCCACTACGCTGAACAGATTTCAAGGTATAAAGAACTGTCTTTAAGGATGAACGAGCTTGAAAGGGAAAAACAAGCAATAATACAGTTCATGGATGAGGTTGAAAGCAAAAAACACAAGGTTTTCATGGAAGCCTATAGAAAGATCAACGAAAACCTGCAGAGGTACTTTTCAAAGCTTACAGGAGGGGGAAACGCGAATTTAACGTTGGAAAATCAGGAAGACCCTTTCTCAGGCGGCATAGACATGATAGTACAGTTTCCACGCAAGCCATCAATAGTTGTCAGCGGAGCGAGCGGTGGAGAACGTTCTGTTGCTGCTGTCGCCTTCCTCTTCGCCATTAAAGACTTCACCCCAGCATCATTTTACATACTAGACGAGGTTGACGCACACTTAGACGCTTACCACGTTTCAAGGCTAGCTGACCTTCTTTTAGAAGAATCAGAAAAAGCCCAGTTTATCGTTATTACATTGAAGCCTGAAATGGTTAACAAGGCTCAGAAGGTTTACGGAGTATACGAGCATAACGGCGTTTCAAATGTTGTTTCAGCCAAGTTTCTGGAGGCCTCAACCTAAATGGCCATATCCATAAAGAAGCCCTTTTACCTCAAACCTCCATGGAATATTCTTTTTGATTTCCAGAGGCTTGAAAGGCTTTCTCCATGGGACATTAACATAGCCTATCTACTCACCACTTTTATTGAAGAGATGAATAAAGCTGGTCTCATTGATTTTAGGGCTTCAGGCGTGGCCTTAGATTCTTCAGCATTCATATACCTAATGAAGTCAAAGCTTCTTTTAAAACTTGAAGAACCCATACAACCTCCTAAGGCCATTCAAGATTTTCAGCTTCCGCCGCTTTTACCACCCCTAAGACACGAGTTAACCTCAACCACCATCCGCCACCTCCTAGAAGTTTTAGATGACGTTTTAAAAAGTGAGGGGCTTTTCCATATGAAGAAGACGGCTTCCCAGCCAGAACCTCCATCCCCATTGGATATTTTGCCCCAAGTTGACTATTACCTTTTGGAATTTGAGCTTCAAATGGAGAAGCTTTACAGGAAGCTTTATGAAATGGTTAAGGGGTCTGGGATAATAGAATTTTCAACGTTAGCGAAGGGATCAGACAGGATGGAAGCCATACGAACATTCATAATCCTATTATTCTTAGCTCAAGACGGGAAAATTGGGCTATGGCAAAATGAAGAGACAGAAGAGATCTACATAAGTATTGGAGGATTAGATTCTGCAGAAAGCAGCTGAAACAGAGCATATTACGGAAGATACGGAGAAGCTTAAATACGACCTTGCCTTAATAGAGGCCGCCCTGTATGTTTCAGGTCGCCCCCTAGACCTGAAAGAGCTATGCCAAGTTTTGAAGACAAGGTCGAGGAATAAGGCTAAAAGGCTTACGAAGATGCTCGCCGAAGAGTATGCAAGTAGAAACACAGCCCTAGAGATCCTAGAGTTAAAAGATGAAAGATACGTTTTACAGCTTAAAGCAGAGTTTACGCCCCATGTTAGAAGGCTTGTTAAAAGGCCTCTTCTATCCCCAGGGCCTTTAAAGACCTTGGCGTACATAGCCTTTAGACAGCCTATTCCGCAAAAGCTTGTGATAGAAGTGCGTGGAAAACATGCCTACAGCCACATCAAAATTTTGAAGGAAACTGGCTTGGTCGCATCGGAAAGAAAGGGACGGGCATCAATCTTAAGGACAACAGAATATTTCGCAGACTATTTTGGATTAAGCCACGACACAACAGCCATGAAAAGGGAGTTAAGGAACATTCTCCAAGAAGAGAAGACTTTTAAGGAAGCCACTTCTTAAAAATTGAAGGCATGTTAGACGGATAGGTTTATATGTAAACGATGTGATAGTCAACAAGCCTTAAAGCTGTTAAAAGGTATGGGAAATGTCGGTTTGGCATGGAGACTTGCATAAAAGGAAGCCCTCAGGAGGCAAAAAAAGGCCGTATAGAGGTAAAAGGAAATTTGAGCAGGGTAACTTCCCAGTAGAGACGGTTCTAGGCGAGCCTGAAAGAAAGCTTGAAGCAGGTAGGGGAAGCAGCGTTAAAGTTAAGGTTTTAAGTGAAAAATATGCTTGTGTAACAGATAAGAAAACAGGCAAAACTGAGAAAGCTGAAATCCTGCGGGTTATTAGGAACCCCTCTAATGTTGATTATGATAGAAGAGGTGTAATAACAAAAGGTGCACTGCTGGAAACATCCGTTGGCTTGGCTCGGGTAACCTCGAGGCCGGGTCAGAATGGAGTGGTAAACGCTGTTCTCGTAAGAGAGGGTGAAAAAGCTTAAGCGGTTTTTTGAAGGGCTCGCATTTTTAAAAGTTGTTTAGCAATTTTTCTCATCAGCTGGTTTTTAGGCTCTTTTTTGGCTACTCGTAACATTCCCATTTTAATCCATGGAGCCTTGGAATAACAAGCTTCAAGAGAAATTTCATGTTCTAAACCGAGTTTTTGGACAGCCTCCTTTAACTCCATAATTTTTGGAGATGGAACAGCCATGGCTTTAGGAACTTTTCTCCCTTCCCTTCTAGTCCTCGTGGAGTCAAAATATGCAGGCCAAAAAACCACCTTATCCTGTTTACGCATTAAATCCCTCCAACAATTATCTGTGGGCAAGGTATGCTGTCAACTTTGCGTTAACACTTTCAACCCTTACAAAACCAAATCTTTCAAACTGTATAATGTCATTTGGCTTCAGCCTTCTACATGCGTTTTCCGCTATTCCCGCAGTGGTTGAAGCGTCTGGAAGGACAACCTCACATGGCATGTCGGCTCCAATCAGCACCCAATGGATGAGCGATGCCTCCGCTTTCCTTGCATCCTCATAGGACTCGCTTATGAAACGAGCCTCGACATTGTAAGCCTCAACCTTCTCGATTTTAATGTTGAACAACTCCATGAGTCGCACCACATTTCCAACGGACATAACTTCAACATCCGTCCTTGAAATCCAGAAAAGGACAGTTTCGTTTCCAGAGGGTTTTACAGTGTATTCTCTGAACCCCCTATCCGGATGTTCTGGATGGAGCCTTATCCTAGCCTTAAATTCCCTCGGGACTTTTCTAACAAAAAGCTGTATTGGGTTATGCACGAAAAAGTATCTGTCAACTTTTGGATCTAGAATTTTCCTGTTGTAGGCATACAGGTTTTCCCAGCTTAAAACCACATCTGAAGTTTTAGGTCCAACGTCGATTATAAGCCTCTTTATAGCTTCAGGGGTTATTCCCCGCTTTCTTAAAGCTGCAAATGTTGCAAGTCTAGGGTCGTCCCATCCCATATACAAACCTTCTCTTAAACCCTGAACTATTTTTGACTTGCTTAGAAATGCCCCCTTAATTTTAAGCCTTCCATAATGTATGGCTTCAGGATATTTCCAGCCTAGATGTTTATACATGTATTGCTGACGCACCATGTTGGTTAGGTGTTCCTTTCCACGTATTATATGGGTTACACCCATCAAGTAGTCGTCTAACCCGCATGCAAAATTGTAGAGGGGCCAAACAGTGTATTTGCTTCCAACTCTTGGATGGGGATATTTTTCAGCGTCTATAACCCGTAGGGCTGGCCAATCCCTCACAGCAGGGTTGGGATGGGTTAAATCCGTCTTTACCCTGACTACGGCTTCGCCTTCTCTGTAGAAGCCCTCAAGCATTCGCTGCCACCTTTCCATTTGCTCCTCTGGGGGTAGGCTTCTACAGGGACAGGACTGTTTCGCAAGTATTTTTTCCCTGAAAAATTCTGGTTTACACGTGCATATGTAGGCGTTTCCATTTGTTAAAAGTTTCTCTGCGTAATCATAGTATATTAGGATTCTATCGCTTTGTATGTATTCCTCGTCAGGTTTGCATTCAAGCCAAGCCAAGTCTTCTCTTATTCTGTCGTAGAAATCCAGCACAGGCCTCTTAAGCTTAGGATCTGTGTCTTCGAAACGTAATATGAATTTTCCTCTGTAGATGCGCGCGTACTCGTGGCATAGGATTATGGCTCTAGCGGACCCTAAATGTAAAACGCAGTCTGGGTTGGGTGAGAAACGGGTTACAATGTTTTTGTACTGCTCGGCTGAGGGTAAAGGCGGAAGCTTCTTCATTTCTTCTTCTGATTTTTCTTTTAAAAGTGCTTCTGGCCACTTTTCCTCAACCATGCCTTTCTGTACGGCTTGCGGTA
>JAVZIQ010000039.1:0-16653 GCA_038871175.1 Bathyarchaeia archaeon
GCATAATATGGCATTTGCTCATAACGGGAGAAGAATACATAGACAAGCACTACGTAAAGAAAACAATAACAAAGTCAAGAAAGGAAACACTCAAACTAGCCTTGGAAGAGGCAATACCACTCCTAAGACAGGCTGGATACACCGTCATAGCACCAAGATAAAGGTGTGGCAAAAGAAGTTTTGGCAAATTCATCCAAGGGCGCGAAGCGCCAATGACCGCTTAAACGGCGAATCTCACCATTCAAAACCATCATAACACGTAAATAACAGTTTATAGCCTCAAGGTTTAGGCTACTAAGCCAATCAAAACCCTTACAGGTGAAAAGCCCTAAGCCTTCAGGAATCTTAACACCCTCATAGGCTAGTACGCCCCTAATCTTTGTTTTAAGCTTCGCTTTCTCACGCACCAAGAAGGCTCGGCGCCTAACCTTTTCGCGCAAAACAGCAATGTCATGAGGAGGCATATAGCTTTGGGGCAAGGCGTCAAGCCTCACCAATTCAGCAATAGCCTTGCTATCCACACGGTCACTTTTAATCCTTGCTTCCGCAATGTAACGAGTCTTCTTAGGATGAGAAACCTCAACCCTAAAGCCTCTATCCACTAAAGCCCTATACAAAGGCGCAACATGAGTTGAAGCCTCCAAACCTATCCTTTCAACATTAAAGTTTTCAATGAAACCTGGAACATGCTCATTCTCTAGACGCGCGCTTGCTACCAAAATTTTCTATGAGTAGGAAATAGGAAATTTTGGTATTTTCATCCAAAGGAGCGAAGCGACAATGACCACTTAATTATACGCCCCAGGCCGCTCAACACTTCCAGACTGGTAAAGCGAAGGAGCCAAACCAGCCCAGCTGATCAGCTTCTTATAACTCGGAAAACGCCTGATATCGCCAATCTCGCTCTAAATAAGCAAAGCCGAATAAACGCCAACACCAGTCAAGCTTAGTAAAAGCCTAACATCCCTATCTATGGATGCCCTACGACCAATTTCCGCATCAACCCTCCTAATCAAACTTTCAAGACATTCAATCTGCTCAATGTAGCTGTCCAATAGAAGCCTATCTAAAGGCTTAAGCTCCAAGCGCCTAAGCCAATCCATTCCAGCCTTGCCCGAAAACGTCTGAAAAGCCATGTTTAACGCCGTACCGTCAAGCAAACTGTGAACACGATTCTTAACAATAGTGACGGAACGAACAAGCTGCATCCTATGCCTAACCAAAGCCCTAAGCTCTCGAACATTCTTATCATTCTTGATTTTAGCAGAGGCTATAGCCTATAGCCTTCATCTTCAATGGATTAGCCAAAACCACTCTAACGCCATTAGCCTCAACAGCCTCAAACAATTTTATCCAGAGATTCCCTGTGGACTCCATGACAACACAGTCGCCCTCTGAAAGCCTAGAAACAAACCGTTTTATGCCCTCAACATCGTTGCTGAAGCTAAACTCTCAACCAAAACGCCATCCCCATCAACAACCTTAACCATACACTTCCTCTTACTGATATCCACACCCACATACCTCACATAATTCACCCCTTTTTCACTTCATTTCGGCTGGCTTCAAGCTGCAAACACTCATCCGGGCGTAAAGCCCATTTCTTTAGCAGCTCAAAGCACGGTCCAGTCAGAACGCCGGTCGCAAAGGCCAAAGTGTTGGCGTGCTTTAAACATACCTCACCATCAAAAATGTTATCATGCCAGAATATTAGGCTTCCACCCTCATAAGCTGATCAAAATATGTGTTGCAGAAGGCTTTTTTACCTATTTTATTAACGTTAAAATTATCTTTTGACATGCAATTTGAACTATCCCTCCTTAAAATGCCCTCAGTTTTGTATTTTGTGCTTAACATAAGCTTAGACAAGCCCACCTAACCCCTTTGAAAGATGAAAAACTTGATAATTTAGGCTATATTTAAAAGAGTCTGCGTTTCTTATAGACTTGATGCAGCTTCATTTATTCATCGCTCTGAAAATTGAATAGCAAGTTGCTTATACCGACAGTTAATTGTTCCAAAATGCTCTCGGAGTCGGCGAAAAGTTTGATAAGAGTATCTTTTCCAATCCTTTCTACAAGAGCTAGATTAACATTTTCTGGCGCTATTGAAGCCGTTGCTGTTTGTGGCATTATCTTTCTGGTATAGCCTAAATTTAGCAACACGCTGCTGCGTGCTTTTGAATAGAAAATTTGGATAGGCAGCAAAGTCCGGGAAGATTGAGTGTTTTTAAAAGTTTTCTCTAATCTATTAGCATAGGTTTTAGTTTCCTCAAGTAATCTTTGTTGCGGCTTCGATTTTTTTTAATCTGAAATATGCGTAATATTTTTATAGTAAAAAATTGTAGTACGTTCTTGTGGTATATTTTGAGGTACGTAACTGTTTCAGCTAAAATCGATGAGGAGTTGAGGAAGAAGTTAGCGGAACTAGGCATAAAACCTTCAGAGGTTATTAGAAAATCCCTTAAAAAGGAGGTTGAAGAGAGGATGAAGCAGCAACTGTACAAAAAAATTGAGGAAGCCAGCAAAATAATAAAGAAAATCGATAAGGAAGAATGGATTAAAACCATAAGAGAAAGCAGGGAGGAAAGATGAGCCTTTTTGATGCATCAGCCATAATAAACTTATGTGGAGAGAAAAAATTAGACAAGCTACTTGAAGGATGGACATTAAATCTCGCATTTTATGAATTGGGAAATTCCATCTGGAAACAGGTATACGTTTACAATGCAATTGGCACCGACGAGGCCAGCATAATTTTAGACTCATTAACAGAAGTTTTTCTCAAACTGAAAAAGCCGAAGAAAGAAGACTCCTTAGAAACGCTAAAAATTGCTGTAAGAGAGGGCTTAACTTTCTATGACGCCTCATATATTCAAGCTTCACTTGAAAACGGTTTAACACTAGTAACAGATGACAAACAACTTTATAGAAAAAGTAAGAAATACGTAAGGGTGATAACGACTGATGAGCTTAATTCACAACTGGATGAGAAAAAATAAGAATAGTTTGAACGTTAAAAACAAAGAAGAGACAGCCAACTTACTCAAATAATAAGCCGAACACATGCTTCTACATTGCGATTTTAAGTTTAGCATATACACATTCAGTTGCTTGAAATGTGTATGTTTTCAGTAACGATTAGAGTACAATATTCATGGTTTATTATTTTTGCGGCCAGAATATTAAGCGTAGGTACAAGCCTCATCTTCCAATTGATGATCGTCCAGAAATAACCCCTATTGAGTATGACGTGTGATTTAAAATAAACGATCTGCAAGCCTACTTTGGACTATGCGTTTTGTGGCAAGCTGAAAAAGATGCTGAAAAACCGGTTAGTGGCGAACTTAGCTATATCCTTAACTGCAATAGCATTTACGTAGAGCTCATTAGGCTGATAGCATCTGCGATTGGCGTTCAACAATAGCTAGCTTTTTCGTGTTTGTTTCGACCCAGATGGTGAATATCACTTAACTCCTTGAACCTGCGCAGGAAAAACCTTAGATATCGGCTCGCAAAGCTTATTAATTCGGCTAAACAAATTTTATTCGGTAGATCGAGCAAATGGAAGAAAGTCGAGTTGGTTCGAAAGGGGAGCTTTTTCCTCCTAAAAAATTTAGGGAAAAATTAGGCCTTAAAGCTCATGCAAAAGTGATTTATAGGATAGAAGACGGAAGACTTATAGTAGAACCTGTGCCAAGCATAGAGGAATTGTTTACGGAACCTTCCATAGTTGAAGTAAGCCTAGAAGAATTTCATAGATTCAGAAGGGAACTGTCTCAGAAGGCTGAAACTTGAAGCTGCTATTAGACACAACATATTTTCTACCTGCCATTGGGATAGCCGTCAAAAACTTACCAACAGATGCCCCTATAAAATTAATACATAAAGAACATCAGATTTCCATAAGCAATATAACTATATTTGAACTGGCAGCGAAAGGCGCCAAATACGTTGCATTAGGAATAATTCCACTAGAAAAAGTAACTAGAGGTATCAGAGCCCTGATACATAGTGAAGCAATAAATACGATTGAAATATATGAAAGCACAATCCTAAACATAGCCTTCAAATTAAGAAACATACTCAACGACTTCATAGACTGCCTAATTCTATCATCCGCTTTAAACCAATGCGACGCCCTAGTAACAGAAGACGAAGACATACACAGCATAAAGGAAAACAAAAATTACCAAGAACTCATAGCTACGAAAAATTCAAAATTCAAAATTCAAAATACATAAACTAACAGAGATCATATAAAATAAAAGGAAAGAATAGGGTAGTTGTACACGGTGGTGAATGAGCATCAACACACGCACATATCAACTCTCAATAGAAAGGCAGAGATTAGAAACATAGAAGAATCTTTCTGCCAGGGTTTTATTTGTTGAGAATTTTTATTCCCTCATCTTCTACCGTTTTTATCCACCTTAAACCGCATCTTACATTAAGGCTTTCTATCGGCAGTAAATGCAACTCCACTCTTGGAAGTTTAATATTTTTCATTAGAGTTTTGCGTATTTCGTCTTCCCCGCATTTCTTGCCATCATAAACTATTAGGATATCTATGTCGCTTGCAACGGTGTAGTTGCCCCTAGCATAAGAGCCAAACAATATAACTTTGCATAATCCAAGACTTTTATAGAATTTTCTAACACATCGTTCAATCTCCTTTATGACTTCTTCTCTGCTAAATTTTGGAAAGAACACCTTTACAGAAGTCAAGTATTCCTTCTGTATATCCAATTAATCTTTCAGCCTCTTTTCTTGTATATCTTCTCCTAGGTGATGATGAAGGGTGAGCATTCGGATATCGCGTAGGTATATATGCCTTATCAAGCTCTAAAGCATATTCAAGAAGCTCCTCACTGACATGCATTCTATCCTTTAGATTATTTAATAGATCGAAAACCGAATGCCCCCAAGCTTCAGCCCCAAGTTTTTGAAAAACCGCCTTCACGGCCTTTTCAGCTGATTGCTGAGCTGAAAAACAGGCCCAATCGTAAAACCCAGATCTCACATCGTTTTTTGCATGCTCCAAATCGCCCTCAGCCTGATCCATCCAGTCCTTGCTTCTCTCAACCATAAACACCACCATAACAATTAAACTCAAACAACATATTTAAAACATAACGAACCAGCCACATCCGAAGGAACCGCTCTCGCATGAGAAAATAGCTTTCTGCCGTGCAGTATTTTTTCCGCCAGAATGCAAAGCGTAGCCACAGGGTTCAGCCCTCTAGTATAACTAACCTTTACATGCTTGTTCATCAAGACAATTCAACTTGATTTGCTGAATGCCTTTGAAGCTTGCCTAAGAAAAACATCAGACATTGGGCTATGAGCCATTAATAACAGAAATATACAAAGTTCTTTGGATACTCATGATTAAACTTCAGAAAACCGTAGGAGGAGAAATTTTAAGCTCGCAATAAGAATAAATTCTAGAGCCAAGTTTAGCATATACACATTCAGTTACTTGAAAGGTGTATGTTGACGAGTAACGAGATTAGGGTTCAATATTCAGGCTTTGTTATTTTTGCAGCTAAAATACTAAGCGTCGGTACGGGGCTAATCTTTCAATTAATGATTGCGCGAGCAATAACCCCCATCGAGTATGGCTTGTGGTTTAACATTAACGACGTATTAGGCTATTTTACCGTGTTGGCTGGAACAATACCTTTCTGGGCTATGCGTTTCGTTGCCAGGGGCAGAGAGGGGGCGGCGGTAACAGGAGCTGTGGCGAATTTAACGATTTCAGTAATTTCAACAATAATTTATATCCCACTAATACCAGTTATAACCTCTGCTTTAGGTGTAGGCCAGAGTTATCTGCCTCTTTATATGCTTATCTCAGTTCAGATAATTGAGCTGTATATTTTAAACGCTTTTGAGTCATGTTTAAGAGCTATTAGGCCTCAAACCCTTGGATATGGTTTGTTAATGGTTGAAACCTCTAAAGTTGTTTTGGGCTACGCTCTTATAATCGCTCTAAAACAGTCCTTGCGAGGAGCAATAATTAGCCTGACAGTGGCTTTAGCCGTTCAAACATTGTATTATTTCTGGCTTCTTTCAAAAGAGCTCAGTCAAAAGGTTAAATGGTCATATGTAAAGGAGTGGATTAAAGGCTCACTGGCAAACCTGTACAACGCTGTGGGAAACCAGATTGCGGCATTCATATTCTTAATGCTGTTCACATTTGGCGGTGAAGCGGCTAGAGGCAATTATGGAGCTGCTGCCCAAATAGCAAATATTATTACATATTCCTCTTTCCTGGCCTTTGCTTTATACCCTAAACTTCTAGCTGAGAAAAGCAGCAGAGACATTACAGTCTCTTTAAAGACGGTTTTAATGTTCGCTGTTCCAATGACGGCAGGTGCCCTTGCCCTTCCAGATTCCTACTTGACAATACTTAAAAGCGTTTACAGAGACGCTTGGCCAATTCTTGTGGTGCTTGCTTTAGACGCACTTGTCGCGACAGTATCAACTCTTTTCAGCTTTGTGTTGTACGGGTTGGAAGATATTGATGAAAAGGCGAAAATACCTTTAAGGCAGCTGGTTAAGAGCAGATTGTTCATTGCCTTCTCCCTGCCATATTTCCATTCAGCCATAACCATACCCACAGCTTACTACGTTTTAACTAATCATGCTGCAGGTCAGCCTCTGCTTTCAGCCCTTTCAGTTGCAATCATTAACTCTGCAGCTCGCTTCATCATGTTTATAATACTATACATTATGGTGCGGAGAATGGTTAATATTGAAATTCCATGGAAAAACATAGCTAAATACCTTTTCGCCTCCGTTTTTATGGCATCAATTCTCTATATGCTTCCACATCCCACCAGGCTATTATTAACCTTAGCCTTGACAGCGGTTGGAGGAATACTGTATCTAACAGTTTTAGTGGCGGTGGATGAGGAGGCTAGGGCTTTAGTAAAATCAATTTGGAATGAAATTTCCCTTAAATTCAGAGAAGGTTTTTAGAATTGCTTCGCTTTACGGCAAGGTTGATTAATCAAATAAAAGTTATGATAAGAGGGCAGCTAAAACCTCTTTCAACTCGTTTTTATCCCTTAATTTTTTGAATATGACCTTACCAGTTTTGTACAGACGAAAGGAGAATGTTTTAAATTTTAAGTCGAAAACTAAACCGGCTATGGTTTTCTCCAATTTTGCCCTAGCAAGTATTTTTTCTATGGCCTCTCCTTTTTTATCATATTTGAAGACGACTATGAAGTCTTTTTCTTCTCCGCAGGCCTCTTCAATTGTTGCTATGTAATCCTCTATTTTAACGGTCATAGGGACTCTTCAATCTCCTTCAAAGCTTCTATGAAAAGGTCTATCTCCTCCCTTGTGTTGTATATGTAGAAGCTTGCCCTAGCTGAAGATGATATTCCAAACCTCTGGTGGAGGGGCTGGGCACAGTGGAATCCGCTTCTAATCATTATTCCATAACTGTCAAGGAATAACGCAATATCATGAGAGTTAAAGCCTTCAACGTTGAAGGGTATTATCCCACATTTAAAGGAAGCTTCTTTCGGTCCGTAAATCCTGACCTTTCTACATTCACCCATGCGTTTTAAGGCGTATTCAGTCAATTCACATTCATGCGCTTTAACGTTTTCCATACCGATCCTTTTCAAATATTTTATAGCTTCCATTAAGCCCACTCCTCCACATATGTCTGGGGTTCCAGCTTCAAACCTCCATGGCAGCTCATTCCAGGAGATTTGGCATCTTCCAGTTTTTGCGTTATAGGATACTTCTCTAATCATTTCCCCTCCTCCTTGGAAGGGCTCCATCCTTTCAAGAAGTTCCCGTTTTCCATAGAGCACACCTATACCTGTTGGCGCAAGCATTTTATGTCCTGAGAAAGCCATGAAGTCTACGTCTAAATCCTTAACGTCTACTGGAATGTGGGGAACTGATTGGGCTCCGTCTAAAAGCACATGTGCACCATGTTTATGGGCTTCTTCTGCTATTTTTTTAACATCGTTTATTACGCCTGTCACGTTTGAAACATGTGTGATGCATACCATTTTCACCCTATCTTTTAAAGCCCTTTCGAAAGCTTCGTAGTTGAGGGTTCCATCCTCTTCAACGTCAACGTACCTTACTTTAAATCCCTTTATTTTTGAAAGGATTTCCCATGGAACTATGTTGCTGTGGTGTTCCATTAGAGTCACTAAAATTTCATCTTCGCTTTTCAGGTTGTGAAGTCCCCATGAATAGGCCACGAAGTTTATGGCCTCTGTTGCCCCCCGGACAAAGACTATTTCCTCTGGGCTTTCAGCGTTTATGAACTTTGCAACCTCTTCATGTGCCTCCTCATAGAGTTGTGTTGCCTCCTGAGACAATGTGTGGACAGCCCTGTGGACGTTGGCGTTGGATTTTTCATAAAACCCCTTAACTGCTTCAATAACCTGTCTAGGCTTCTGCGAAGTGGCTGCATTGTCAAAGTATACCAGTTGGCGGTTGTTTATCCTCCTATTTAAAATTGGAAAGTCTTCCCTAACCTTATATGGGTTAAGCGTTAAGAACCCTCCTCGGTTTTCATTCTTTTTGAGAGCATTTCAGCCAACTCCTCCTCTTCAAGAGCCTGTTTCTCCTCAAATGTAAGTTCTGACGGAAGCCATCTTGGACGCCGCATGCCCTTTTTATAGTAGGTTCTTATAGCCCTTCTAAGGGCTCCTACGGCCAGTATGCCGCAGTGGAATTTCACCGTGGGCAGTCCTCCAACCTCTTCAACAACGTTTTTCCAAGAAATTTTCCAAGCTTCTTCAAGTTTTAGGCCCTTAACCTTTTCCGTTAGAATGCTGCTTGTAGCTATGTTTGCAGCACACCCGTAGCTTTCAAAAGTTGCCTTTTCAATTATTTCCTGATCGTTTATTTTAAGGTAGAAGGTTATCATGTCTCCACATGAGGGGTTTCCAGCAACAGCTGAAACCGTTGCATCCTCCATTCTTCCAAGGTTCTTAGGATTTCTGAAAAGATCAAGTATCTTTTTGCTGTAGGGTAATGGTACACGAGACATTTATTATACTCCTATAGAGCCAGTTATACCTCTAAGCCTATCCACAGCCTTAGGCATAACCTCCAGAACATATTCAATGTCTTCATCCTTATGGCAGCGGGTAACTTTCATTAATATGCTTCCATGGGCTTCTTCAAATCTTCTGCCCAAAGCCACTAGAACATGGCTTGGCTGGAGAAGACGCCTAGTGCATGCGCTTCCGCTTGAAACATAAACGCCGTTAAGGCTTAACTCCACTGTTAGGGCTTCACCCTCACATTTTAGGAAGCTAAAATTCACATTGTCAGGGGCTCTCCTATCTCCTAAGGGCCCATTAATAAGCACGTCTGAAATTCTCTCTTGAACTCCTTTTATAAGCTTGTCTCTAAGCCTCCGCATATGACCCACATTATCCTCGAAGTTTTTGAAGGAAAGCTCTGAAGCCTTTGCAAACCCAACTATAAGAGGAGTGTTCTCAACCCCTGGCCAAAGCCTCTGAGTTCCAATGGAGCCCTCCAAAATCCTCTCTATTCCAATGCCCTCCTTCGTGTAGAGTGCTCCCACTCCCCGCGGCCCCAAGATTTTGTAACTGCTTATAGTTGCCAAATCTACATTCCACTTTTCAACGTTGAAGGGTATTCTCCCATAAGCGTCTGAGGCGTCTGTGTGGAAAAGCGCCTCTGGGTTTTTATCTTTCACTATTTCCACAGCCTCCCTGATGGACTGTATAACGCCTATCTCATGGTTCACTGCTGCTATGCTTACAATGGCGGTTTCTCGATCAACGGCTTCACCTAGTTTTTCAAGGTTTATGAAGCCTTCACTGTTTACTGGAATTTTCTTTAATGAGAAACCATATTTTGTAAGCATTTCAGCCACATGTATAACGCTTAAAGGCTCAATATCTGAAATCACAATTTTCTTACCGTTGCCCCTCATTTTTAGGGTTGTTCCAAGAAGCGCCAGATTGTTAGCCTCTGTCTCTCCAGGGGTAAAATTAACCTCTTCAAGGGCTTTGCACCCTATGAATCCGGCTATTTTTCGGGCTGAATCCATTAATGCCTCATAAGCTTCCCATCCAGGCTTATGGCTCAGCGTCGGATTTCCATAGGCAATTCTGTTAAAGTAGGGATACATAGCTTCCAAAACTTCGTCTGGCACAATGCTTGAGTTTTCAATGTCTAGGTAAACCTCTCTTTTCAGCCCTTCATGGGCTTTTAGAAGTTCCCTAACGTTTTCAACCATGCTTTCAAGACCCTAATCTGGAATTATTTAACTCAGCCTTATAGAAAAGGATTTGCGGCAAACCTCCATATTTCGCTAATGTTAAACGCAACATTCTGAAAGTTAAGACTGGCACTAAACATTTTAGGGTTCAAGTAACATTTTAAATCTCCCATTATTTATTTTAGGGAGAATGGATAGGCGTGTTTAAGTGCGTATAACAGATTTGCAGGTTCCAGAATCAGTTAAAGAAGTTCTGATAAAGTTTGGAATTGTGGAGCTTTATCCCCCTCAGGAGGAAGCCATAAAAGCAGGGGCTCTTGAGGGACGAAACCTAGTTTTGGCAAGCCCTACAGCTTCTGGAAAAACGCTTGTAGCTGAGCTTTGCGCCCTTAAACATGTTTTAGAAGGGGAGGGCAAGGTTCTTTATCTAACGCCTTTACGTGCCTTGGCAAGTGAAAAATATGAGGAGTTTAAGAAGTATTCGGCAATAACGAAGAAGAATGGGAAAAGAGTAAGTGTTGGAATATCTACAGGAGATTACGACAGCTCTGATCCATGGCTTGAACGCTACGACATTATAGTTGCAACAAACGAGAAGGTTGACTCTCTTTTAAGGCATAAATCAAAGTGGTTAGACGAAGTTTCTCTTGTGGTTGCAGACGAGGTTCACCTCTTAAACGAGGCTGAACGTGGACCAACCCTCGAGGTTGTGCTGGCAAGGCTTATGCAGACAAACCCTGAAATCCAAATTTTAGCTTTAAGCGCAACCATAAACAATGTTGATGAAGTTGGAAGCTGGCTTAAAGCAGACCATATCACAACAGATTGGCGTCCAGTAAAATTAAAGGAGGGCGTATTACTTCACAATGAAATCCAATACAGAGATGGCGATGCTAGAAAAGTAGAGAGGGAAGCCAAAAACCCAGCAATAAACCTAGCCCTACAAACAGTTAAGGATGGGGGGCAAGCCCTAATATTTGCCTCTACAAGGAAAAACGCGGTTAATTTGGCTAGGAAGGCTGCCCCTACAATAAGTGAAAAGCTTTCTAAGCCTGCTAAACGCATTTTGGAAAGGGAAGCTGAAAGAATTCTGGCAACAGGTGAAAGAACAAGGATAAGCGAGCTTCTAGCAGAGCTTGTAAGATGCGGTGTAGCCTTCCACCATGCAGGCCTAGGAGGAGGCCATAGAAAAATTTTGGAGGACGCCTTCAGAGCTGGGAGAATAAAGGTCTTAACAGCAACGCCTACACTGGCCTTCGGAGTAAACCTCCCAGCCAGAACCGTCATAATTCAGGATTATAAGCGATACGAGCCAGGATATGGGTATTATCCAATAAGCGTTTTAGAATATAAACAGATGTCTGGCAGAGCTGGCAGGCCGAAATACGACACGGTTGGAGAGGCTGTTCTCATTGCAAAAACATCTGACGAAGCTGATTATTTGATGGAAAGCTACGTTTTAGCCAAGCCTGAAAGGATATGGTCTAGGCTTGCTGTTGAAAGAATTTTAAGATCTCATGTTTTGGCAACTGTAGCGGCTGACTACGCCCACACAGAATATGGAATATACGATTTCTTTGGAAAAACGTTCTACGCCTACCAGTACGACATTTCAGCAATAAAAAATGTTGTGGCTAGAATCCTCAAATACCTATACCATGAGGAGATGATTGAAGCTAGCAAGGGAAACATTTACGCAACAAGATTTGGAAGGAGGGTTAGCGAATTATACATAGATCCAGTTTCAGCCGTTGTGATCCGAAAAGCATTGATGCAGAAGCCTACGCTGCTAACGGATTTAGGCCTCCTCCACATGGTTTCCCACACCCCTGACATGCGCCCATTGCTTAGACCTTCAGTAAGGGAGCTGGAGAAAATTGCAGTTTACGTGGAAGACCACATGGAAGAGTTTATGGTCCCTGTTCCCAAAGAGTGGGAAGACAGGATAAACTATGAGGAGTTTTTGGGAGAAGTCAAAACAGCCATGGTTTTGAAGGCCTGGATTGAAGAATCCAGCGAGGACGAAATAATAGCTAATTTCAGAGTTCAACCAGGAGACCTTTACAGAACCATTGAAATTGCAAGGTGGCTGCTCTACGCCACAAGCGAGCTGGCATCGCTTTTCGGCATTAGAGACGTACAGTCTAGTTCCCTTGAACTTATGGAGAGAGTTGAAAAAGGAGTGAAGAAAGAGCTTCTACCCATAGTTAAAATTGAAGGAGTTGGAAGGGTAAGGGGACGCATCCTCTACAATGCAGGCTTCAAAAGTATAGAAGACATAAAACATGCAAAAATTGAAGAATTAACCAATCTCCCCTCCATAGGTCCGAGAATGGCTAAAAAAATTAAGGAGCAAATAGGAGGCTTCGTTAGAAAGGAGAAATGGGAAAAACTTGAAAAGATGGAGGAGTGGAAACAGAAGGCGTTAACAGAATATTAAACGTTTATGGAGAGCTGAAATGTGGAAGCCTAAACTCTATAAAAAATTAGTGGAAATGGTCGGAGAAGATTTTGTCATAACAGAAAGGGAAGCTATGCTAAACTACTTATTTGATGAAACTTGTCCAGCTGTAAGGCCTAAACCAGCTGAAAACCTAATTCTGGTTAAACCGAAAACTCCAAATGAAATATCAGAAATCTTAAAGCTTGCAAACGTGGAGAAGATTCCAGTTTTTCCCAGAGGGGCAGGTACAGGCCTGGCAGGGGGAGCTGTCCCAACAGCCAATGGGATAATACTATCAATGGAAAGACTTGACCGAATTCTTGAAATAGACACTCAAAATCTCATGGCAGTCGTTGAGGCAGGCGTACCCTTTTCAAGACTCAACGCAGAGGCAGAAAAGCATGGGCTGTTCTTTCCTCCCCATCCCGGCGAGGAAACAGCTCAAATGGGAGGGATAACAGCGTGCAACGCTGGCGGAGTAAGATGCGTTAAGTATGGAGTGATAAGAGACTTCGTCAAGGGCTTGGAAGTTGTAATTCCAACAGGTGAAATCCTAACGTTGGGAGGGAAACTGCTTAAAGATGTGACAGGCTACAGCCTAATGCATCTATTTATAGGAAGCGGAGGAACATTAGGGGTTATAACAAAAATAGTTGTTAGGCTTTATCCAAAACCGAAAACAACCGCCTCCCTTCTCATATCCTACAATGATAGAAGCCAAACCCTAAAAACAGTGCCTGAAATACTTAGGGAGGGAATAGTGCCTCTCGCCGTGGAATATGTAGAAAGGGATTTAATGGAATACGTGGCGAAAAAGTTGGGAAAGCCTTTTCCACATGTTAAGGGGCCATACGTACTCTACATAATCATTGAAGGAGAAAGCGAAGAGGAAGCTTACCGCACTGCTGAAAGGCTCTATTCAGTATGCGAGAAAAACAGCGCTGTTGAAGGTTTAATCGAGACAGGTAAAAGAAAACAGGAGGAGCTGCTGGCTATAAGAAGCAACATTTACACATCCCTAAAACCCAATTTAATAGACATATTAGACATATCCCTGCCAATTTCAAAAATATCTGAAATGCTTGACTTTTTAGACAGCGTGGCCCAAAAATATAAAGTTCGCATCGTGGTAAGCGGGCATGTGGCTGACGGAAACCTACATCCCCACATAATCAGAGAGAATGTTGAAGAATCTGAAATGAAGATTTCTGAGATGAAAAGGGAAATTTATAGTAAAGCCAGAAGTTTGGGAGGCCAAATTACAGGAGAACATGGAGTTGGAAAGATAAGGACAGGCATCATGGTTGAAATGCTCAGCGAGAAAGAGTGCGAGCTTATGAAAGCCCTTAAGAAAATTTTCGATCCTAACAACATCCTTAATCCAGGCGCCATAATACCTTCAAAATAAGTTTCAAGTGAGATTAATGGTTTTAAGTCCCCTTGACTTACGCTCTATTTTTGTCTTCTCAACTAGACTTTCAACCTGTTTTATGGCAGTGCCCAAATAGTTTCTCGGGTTTAAGGCTTCCTCAATTTCCCTTTCGCTTAAGGCTCTGCTTACAACTTCATCCTCTAAGAGGACTTCCTTGAAGGGTCTTTTTTCCATCTCGCTTTTTAATGAGAGCTTTCTTAATTTTTCATGAGCTTCCTGACGGTTTAATCCCTTCTTTGTTAGGGCCATCATTACAGCTTCAGACATGGCCCTTCCACAGGTTAGTTCAATGTTTTTAAGCATGCGTTCAGCGTCCACATATAGGTTTGCCACAATATTGCACATGAGGAAGAGCATGTAGTCGACGAGTATGCATGCTTCTGGTATTATGAAACGTTCAGCAGATGAATGGGTTAGATCTCTTTCATGCCATGTAACCACGTTTTCAAGAGCGGGCACTGTTAGGCTTCTTACAATTCGAGCTAAGCCGCATATCCTCTCACAGGTTTCTGGGTTTCTTTTATGAGGCATTGTTGAGCTTCCTACCTGTCTTTCAGCTTCGAAGGGTTCCGCTAACTCGCCTATCTCAGTTCTTTGAAGTTCACGGATCTCAACGGCGAAGTTTTCAAGGGTTGAGGCTATTAAACTCATAAGGCATATAAGCTCGGCGTGGCGGTCCCTCTGCACGATTTGAGTTGATATGTCAGCTGGTTTAATTCCAAGCCTTTCCATAACAAGCTCCTGGATTTTCAAGGCGTTTTCGCCTAGACCAGCCTGTGTGCCCACTGCCCCGCTCATCTTTCCAGCTATTACCCGTTCTTTACACTGTCTAACTCTTTCAATATGCCTTGAAATCTCCCTCATCCAAACTGCAAACTTAAACCCAAGGGTTGTAGGCAGTGCATGTTGCCCATGGGTTCTACCCATAATCAAAGTATCCTTATAATACAAAGCCTTATCCATCAAAACCTCTTCTAAATTGTTAAGCCTTCTTTCAATAAGATCTAAAGCTTCCTTAAGCTGCAGGGCTGTCGCTGTATCCACAATATCATAGCTTGTAGCTCCAAGGTGGACGTAGCCTCCGCTTTTTCCAGCGGCCTCTGCTAAGGCCCTTACAAGGGCTGCAACGTCATGTTTAATTTCGCTTTCAATTTGTTTTATGCGGCTGAGGCTTACATGCCTTAATGATGCAGCAGCCATAATCCTTTTAGCATCCTTCTGAGGTATGTTGCCAACAGCAGCATGCGCCCACGCCAAGGCAGCTTCCACATCCAACATTTTCTGAACACGGTTTTCCTCCTCGAAAATCCTTCGCATTTCAGATGTCCCATAACGGCCAGTGTCGATTGGAAGTATAGGCAAACGCCATCTCCCTCAAAAGAGTAGAGACAATTAAAGATTAATGTTTTGCCAAGCAAAAATATGCATAGCCCTTAAAGGTCTATAGAAATGCGCGCAATAGTTGCCGTTTTAGATAGAAGAGGCATGGAAGCTGTAAGTAAAACAGCCGAGATGCTTAAAATTTTAAGACATAAGGGCGCAGACGCCTTCTACATCGCGACGCCCAAACATTTTGAGATGAAAGTTTCTCCGAATGAGTTAAATTCAAACATTAAATCCTCAACAGCCTTAGGCCACATTTTCCTAAAAATTTTGCCAGAGGATAAACCTAAAGTAGCGCAGAGGAATGGAGTAGCCATCGCCTTCGATGGAAGAACATATCCTCCAGAAGAAATTTTAAATTTAATCCTTTCTACTCCTGATCTGCATAGATCCTTGGAAACCATTGTCAGCCATTTTGAAGGTAGCTTCTCTTTTGCATTAGCTGAAGATGGATGGCTTGTTGTCGCCAGAGACTCTTTAGGGTTGTACCCGGTTTATTATGGGGAAAACAGAGACCTATTCGCAGTTTCATCTGAACGTAAGGCTTTATGGAAAATAGGCTTGGAAAAAACAGAACAATTCCCACCAGGCCATATAGGAGTTTTCAACCGAGATGGATTTAATTTTACGCCTATTCACTCTTTAAGGTTTCAGGAGTTTAGCCAAGAAAAGATAAAATTAGAAACAGCCATAGAACAGCTCACAACCCTTTTAGAGCATTCCATAAATAATACACTTCTAGGGGTAAGCGAGGTTTCAGTTGCCTTTTCAGGAGGCTTAGACAGCAGTCTTACGGCGCTGTTAGCCCATAAAGCTGGGGCAAAAGTGCACTTAATACACGTCAGCCTTAAGGGTAAGGCTGAAACAGTGAAGGCTGAGATGGCTGCAGAGGCGCTTGGAATGCCACTTCACACATATATATACGAGATGGAGGATGTGGAAAGCGCCATTCCAAAAGTTTTATGGGCTGTTGAAGATCCAGACCCTTTAAAAACATGCATTGGCATACCAGTTTTTTGGTCAGCTGAAAGATCCAGAGAGCTTGGGTTTAATGTCATGCTAATGGGGATGGGTGCAGATGAGCTTTTCGGAGGGTATAAGCGCTACTTTGAAGCGTACATCCAGCATGGAGAGGAAAAAGCTCAGAATATGC
>JAVZIQ010000040.1:0-16007 GCA_038871175.1 Bathyarchaeia archaeon
TTTTCGGAATAGCTCCCACATGCGTTGAAGGAGAATACGGTTTCGGAGATGTGGCCTTCGAGAGAACGTCCTTCATGCTGAGGGAGAAGGCTAAAGAGTTTGTCGGAACAGCTGCTGCCCTCTGGGGGATTACAGCTGGAGTTTATTTAGCGCTTATGGGTCCTAAAGGAATGCTTGAAGTTGGCGAAGGCATAATGTTAAGGACGCGCTATGCCATGTTGCAAATGTCTAAAATAAGGGGGGTTAAATGTCCATTTTTCAATTCGCTGAATTTTAAGGATTTTGTAGTGAACTTTGACGATACAGGTATGTCTGTGGCTGAGATTAACGAAGCATTGCTTAAGCGCAAAATATTTGGGGGTAAGGATCTTTCAAGGGAGTTTCCAGAACTTGGAAACAGCGCCCTATACTGCGTGACTGAAGTACACACTAAAGAGGATATTGACAGGCTTGTCACCGCCTTAAAAGAGGTGATTGGCTGAAATGGAGGATATCACCAAGAAAAGGTATGAAAATGGAAGGCCCAGGCTGAGGAAGTTTCACCAGGCCAGATGGGATGAACCTATCATATTTGAGTTACATATGGAGGGCGAAAGAGGTGTAATTCCTCCAGAGGTTGAGGATGAGATAAAAATGGAAGCTGGACATGTTCTCGCATCAATACCTGAGAAGATGCGGAGGAAAACTCCTCCTAAGCTACCTGAACTTTCCCAGCCGAGAGTTTTAAGGCATTATTTAAGGCTATCTCAGGAGACATTAGGCGCAGATTTGAACATTGATGTAGGCCAAGGGACATGTACAATGAAGTATAGCCCAAAGGTAAATGAGCAGCTTGTAAGAATGCCTCAAGTATCTGAACTTCATCCACTGCAGCCTCTGGAAACAGTTCAAGGCATACTTGAAATAATGTATAGATTTGAACAAGTACTGAAAGAGATTTCAGGCCTTGACAAATTTTCATTCCAGCCTGGAGGAGGATCTCAAGCCATATATACCAATGCTTCTATTATAAGGGCTTTTCACGATTCAAGAGGGGAGGCAAAAAGAAGAACTGAAATTATAACCACAATATTTTCCCACCCTTCGAATGCTGCATGCGCAAAAACAGCAGGGTTTAAGGTTATCACTTTATATCCAGATGAAGACGGTTATCCAGACATTGAAGCTTTAAAGGCAGCTGTTTCGGAAAGAACAGCTGGATTAATGATAACAAACCCTGAAGACACGGGAATATTTAACCCGAAAATTGAAGAGTTTGTAAGGATAGTTCATGAGGCGGGAGGTTTATGCGCCTATGACCAAGCTAACACCAACGGAATACTGGGAATAACACGAGCCAAAGAGGCTGGCTTCGACCTTTGCCATTTCAATCTACACAAGGCATTTTCATCCCCTCATGGCTGCGGAGGTCCAGCAGTTGGAGCTGTGGGCGTAACAGAAGAACTTGCAGATTTTCTACCAGTCCCAGTTGTCGAGTTTGACGGAGAAAAATACTATTTGGATTATAATAAGCCTAAAAGCATTGGAAAGGTTCGATCTTGGTACGGGGTTGTCCCAGTGGTGGTTAGGGCCTATGCTTGGGTTATGAGCCTAGGCGCTGAAGGATTAAGAGAAGTGGCTGAAATAGCTGTTCTAAATAACAATTACCTGATGAAAAAGATTTTGCAAATTCATGGAGTAACCGCACCTTATGCAAAGGGTAAATGGCGAATTGAACAGGTCAGGTATAGCTGGGAACAGCTAACGAAGGAAACAGGGGTTCACTCCGAAGAAATTGGAATTAGAGCAGCAGATTTCGGCGTCCACTACTGGACCAGCCACCATCCATGGATAGTGCCTGAACCATGCACATTAGAGCCTACGGAGTCATACTCTCAAAGCGAACTTGACGAGTACATAGAAATAATTAGACATGTCGCTGGAGAGGCATACAAAAATCCGGAAATTGTTAAAACAGCCCCCCATAACAGCACCATCCACAAGATTATCCACGGTCCATTAGACGACCCTAATCAATGGGCAATTACGTGGAGAGCCTACAGAAGAAAAGTTCGCAGCTGATTTAAATGGACAAGCAGGTTTAAGATTTTGACGGTTTGCAAGTTGGAAAAAAATAGATTGGGATTAATTGTTAATCCAATTGCAGGAATAGGCGGAAGAGTGGGCCTGAAGGGAAGTGATGGAATAGAGATACAGAATAAAGCCTTGAAGCTGGGTGCAAAGCCAGAGTCCATATGTAGGGCGGTTAAAACGTTAGAAACAATTCTGGCAATGGAATGCGATATTGAGCTTATAACCTATCCAGAGGATATGGGAGGCTACGCAGCTGAAAAATGCAGTTTTAAACACTTTGTTATCGGTTCAATTAGGAGGGGCGAGACAACAGCGGATGACACTAAAAAAGCGGCAAGACAAATGCAGCAAATGAACGTAGACCTAATACTTTTCGCAGGTGGGGATGGAACCGCAAGGGACATTTATGACGCTGTTGGAGGGGATGTGCCTGTCCTTGGAATACCTGCCGGAGTGAAAATTCAATCTGCAGTTTTCGCAACTACTCCCAAAGCCGCCGGAGAGCTTGCCGTTTTATACCTGCGTGGAGAATGTACTTTAAAACACGCTGAAGTCATGGACATCGACGAGGATGCCGTAAGAAGAGGCGTTGTATCTCCTAAATTGTACGGTTACCTCCTTGTACCCTTTGAAAAAAGCCTTGTTCAAGGGGCAAAGGTTCCAAGCGGAAATGGAGAAGCAGAGGCAGCTGAGGAAATAGCACTTAGAATGGCTGAAATCATCAAAAGCGATACTAAAAACATCTACATTATTGGCCCTGGAACAACAACCAAAGCCATAGCTTCAAAAATGGGTATAGCCAAGACGTTAGTAGGCGTTGACATTGTTTCAGAAGGGAAACTGATTGGGGTAGACGTCAATGAAGCCCAAATATTAAAACTCATAGAAGGTCGCAGCGCAAAAATAGTGGTAACGCCGATAGGAGGACAAGGCTTCATATTCGGCAGAGGAAACCAGCAGATAAGCCCAAAAGTAATAAAAAAAGTAGGAAGAGAAAACATAATAGTTGTAGCTACACCTGGAAAGATAAACTCTTTAAAAGGAAAGCCCTTCTTAGTTGACACAGGAGAAGAGGATGTTGACCATATGCTGAAGGGCTATATACGTGTAGTGACAGGATACAAGGATGAAGCTATCTATAGGGTAAGCGATGCCATTCACGCTATTAACTAAGATTTTACCGCTTCTGTTAAAAGTTAAGGCTTAATCTTTAAATCATTTTTCAACCATTTTAAGGCCGTATAAAGGGCGTCGGCATGTCTCAGGATATGGAATATAAATCTAGAGGAGTTTTAAACGGGAAAGTGGCGATAGTAACCGGTGGGGCTTCAGGTATTGGACGCGCCGCTGCAATGCTTTTCGCCCGTGAAGGAGCAGCTGTTGTAGTTGTAGACTTGAAAGAGGCCGAAGGAGAGGAAGTAGCTGAACAAATAACTAGAGAAAATGGTAAGGCAATTTTTGTTAAAGCTGATGTTTCAAAGGCTGAGGATTGCCGAAAAGCCGTAGAGAAAGCTGTTGAAGCTTTCGGGAAGCTGGATATTCTATTCAACAATGCAGGGATTATTAGAAGAGCTTCTGTTGAGGAGACAAGCGAGGAGGAATGGGACAAGGTTATGGCTGTTAATGTTAAGTCAGTTTTTCTATTTTCGAAATATGCAATTCCATTAATGGCCAAAGCAGGTGGAGGCGTAATTATTAACACGGCGTCAGGTTGGGGATTGGCAGGCGGTAGAAAAGCTGCAGCGTATTGCGCATCGAAAGGAGCTGTTGTGCTTTTAACTAAGGCTATGGCCCTAGACCATGGAGAACAAAATATTCGAGTGAACTGTATATGTCCAGGAGATACAGACACGCCTATGCTTCGAAACGAGGCGGCACAGCTGGGCATAAGTTTAAAAGAATTTTTGTCATATTCAGCTTCGCGACCGCTTAAGAGAATAGGCAAACCTGAAGAAATAGCTCAGGCAGCTCTTTTCTTAGCCAGCGACGCATCCTCCTTCATAACAGGCACAGCATTAATTGTTGACGGAGGAGGACTAGCAGGCTCAGGTTGACCTTAAAATTTAATAAGTTTTTCAAAAGCATTTTAAAGTTATGCACTTAGGTTTAGAAATTTGAGAGAATTTTTGACGTGATGGATCTTCTAAATTTACGTTTAACCTTCTCTATCGGTTCACCTAGTACTTCTATTTTATTTAAGTCGCATGTTCCAAGGCCTTTTCTTTCTGCTAGAACCAAATGTTTAACTTCTGCTGGGTTTACCCCCATAACTGCTGACCCTACGGCGTCTACGGCTACAGGATCTGTTCCAGCAATTACCAAGTTCATTTCAACAGGGTTTCCGCTTGTTTCATGCCCTTCTCCAGCTATTACTCCGTCAATTACTGTTAGGCTAGGCTTTAATGTTGAGGCTAAATCCGCTATATTCTCGCTTAAGTGTCCATTATGCATGGATCCTTTGGAGGCTAAGACGCCCATCATATTTTTTAAGCCCAATGTAACCATAGCAATCCTGTGAAGTTTCAGTTTTGGAACGCTAACTATGAGGGTTTCAGTTGCGGTTTTAGCCACTTTAACTTTTTTAAGTGCCAATGGGCTGGGAGGATATACTTCTATGAAAGTGTCCTTGTTCAAGTCGAAGAGTTTAACGTTCCAGCGTTCAGCAACTTTGTCTATTCCTGCAACTTTGAAGGCTTGAAATGTGTCTGCCCACCCGCTTCCCTCTCCAATTATGATATTTTCTTTCCCATGTTCCTTCAGGAACTTGACTACTCCTTCCACTACTCTGCTGTCTGTGGTTATTCCTGTTGAGGGATGCTTAGCGTTTATGTAATTTGGCTTAACCAGAATTGGCTTTTCAGAGGAAAGCAAACACCCTAAATCTGACTTAACCATATTAAGAGCCTTAGCTGTTGAATCAATTGGGTTTTCACATTTTACAACGGCAACCCTGCTGACCATTTTAATCCTCAAATATGAATAGGGAAATCCTCAATTTATGCTTAAGCTAAAACTTTAGCACTCTTCATATAAGCTTCGAAGAGTTTGGATATAATAATGAACAACACTGCAATGCAACTTTGAATCTGTAATTTTTATACAATTTTACGCGGCTAAACGCTGAATTTGTAAAGTTGTTTATGTGGAGCGTGTTCTGATGATCACTATTGGTTTATGTTTTATTTTTTCCAACATTTCCCAGCTTACTTTTTCCAAATCAACTTTAAATTTTTCAGCCATATCCCAAACAGTTCTGCCAGCCCCGTAACCTCTTACCCTGTTTGCGAATTCAGCTATCTTTAAAGCTTCCTCTGCGGAAATTTTGCCCCCATATACCGCTATGGGCGTTGCCCTTTTCTCCATTTTTAGCATTCTTCCTATAACGTAGGCTATGAACCCGTCAATTTGATGGATGCCCTTTATGGGTTTTGGGCGGGGTGTGAAATGGAAATTTTTGAAAGTATAGGTCTTATCTGTGTCTACTATTATAACGCAGACTTTTCTCCCCAACGCTTGGAGTATTTTTTTGGATAGTTCCTCAGCGATTTTTTGGGCGTTTTCTAATGGTAATCCCACATAGGAGTATGGTAGGTTGCTTGCGTCTATGCCTCCTTCAGAGCCGAACATTAGGGCTTGCATTAGCCCAGCATATTGTAATGCAACCTGTTTATGGCGGCTTCCCTCATCTTTTGGATATCTGCGTATTTGTTGGATAAGCTTCTTTTTTAAATGGCACATGGGGCCGAGGATGTAGCCCCATATTTTAGGCATCCAAAAACCTGCTATAACCTTGGCTGAGAGACTTGGTTTAACTTGGGCCTCGTCAACTATGTTGTTTAGGGCTGTGGAAATGGCTTTTTCGGAAACAACAATGAAGTCTCCGTCTTTTATTTTTCCCTCAACATTTTTCAAAATTTCTTTTATATAATTTTCTCCAGGCCTCCAATATTTTGTTGTAATTGCATGTGCCATGTACTTTTTAGCCATTTAAACCGCTTGAATGGCATTTTATAACTTTTTGAAACGCTGCCTTATTTCTTCAATGTTGCATTCTGGAGGTTTCAGTTTTCCCTCTGGACAGTATCCCAGCTCAACACATGTCGGCCCAGCATTTTCGAAAAGTGAAGGGGCAACTTTCCTCACCTGTTTTAGCATTTCCGTTGCAACTTCCCGAAGTTCCCATTGGGAACGCATGCAGCATCTAAGGTTGAAGAAGCGACGTAGTTCACGGCCATTCATTGTCACCACAATGTTTGTTTTAGCCGCATTGGGAAGGATGTACCTTGCATCCTCCTTATGAATTCCCATCTCCAAAAGCCTATTATAAGCTGCCGAAATAGTCTCTAATGTTTCTTCAAAGATCTTTTTTGCCTCTGGACTGTTTGCTATGCTCGGCGGCGTCACATACTTTTTCAAAGTGTCATAAGTTACGTAGCGCTGGCTCTGCTGGGTGTAGGATGCTAGACGATGTCTTACGAGCTGATGGGTCATAGCTCTTGAAACATCCTCCAGGCTGAAAGTGAAGGAGGCATGTTCAATTACTGACATGTGTCCATAGCCTGTGACTCGTATAACAGTTTTCCTCGCCTTCTCCAAATTTGTTTTTTCGAAAATTTCAGATGGATATCCGCTTTTAAACGATGTTTGGGCTGCAGCCCCACATATGACTTCCGGATTTGAAGTATAACAGAGAAGTTTAACCCTCATTTTTTTACCTCTACCCTCCAGTTAGCATTGAAAGTAATAAATTTACTTTACGCCTAGCTTTGTTTATAATGAAGATGATGATATTTGGCTAGGGTTAAGAAGGCATTAAAATATATAGAGGATTTATGCCTGAGCGGAGATGAAGCTAAGAAGGATATTGGAGAACGGTTGAAAACCCTTTATTATAAGTGGATTAAAACCTTGAGTTTGAAAGATTTTTTGGAATTTAACGAAATCATAAAATTGAACAAAGATTTAATTGGAGCAGCTCAGTTTTTCGGGAAATTCCGCGCCTTCGCCTTCGAAGAATACATTTACCGTTTAATAAAGCGAAGGGTTGATGTTCCAATTTCATTAAAAATTTTTTGGGGTGAAAAATGTGTTGTTTGGAGGGACTTTGAGAAATTCTACTCTGTTGAATTCGACGTTTCTATAGGGTTAAAAGAGAAAGATTATGTTACTCCTAAAATTGTTTTTGATGCTAAGGTGGAGCTTGATTCTTCCAGGTTGAAAACAGCCCTAGCCTCATTCATCCTCCTAAAAGACTGGAAGCCTGAGGCCAAGTGCATACTAGTATATATAGATAGGGAGTTAGATAAAGCCCTTTTAGACCTTGCAAAAAGCAGGATTGACGGAGTTTTCCAGTTAAGCCTAAAAAACAATGAAACCGAGGCTTTTTTGAAGTTTGTAAGCGCTTGTCTTTCTTAGGCTTATATGTGGGCGTAGAGGCGGCTCTCTGTAAATTTTCCGCTTTCCATCTCCCTTTCTATCTCGCGTAAAAGAATTATCCGTTTAAATGTTGGTGGATGTGTTGAAAACCAGGTGTTTATCTTGGCCCATGTGGATTTCGCCTCTTTTTCCATTGCCATTTCAAGTTCCCTCTCATCTAAAACTCCATCCTTGTCTAAGTCGTATTCCACCTTCTTCTCCATTATTGATAAGATTTCCTCCTTAGCCATAGCTGGGTCTCCAATGTAGAAGGCGCGCACTCCTGAAGGCGGGTTGGGCGAAAGGGAAAGGCCATATGTGATTTTGGCAAGAGCGCTTTGAAGACTTCTAGGGGAACCTGTGATGTATGCTGAATAAGCATCTGAGTAATGTTCCCTCAGCCTGCTTAAGCCCATAACAATTAGTAGGGCTACAATGTATACTATGTAGGAGATTATGGCTACAGCTATTAAACCTGCTTTTACGCTGCCTTCATCCTTTCTCCTTGTTGAAGGAGCCCACCTTCCAGCCTCCCAAGTACCTCGTGCGACTAGATAGGCGAGGAGAGGGAGTGCTGAAAGTACAGTCATTACAATGTAGTCTTTATGTTTTATGTGGCCTAACTCATGGCCTATTACTCCTCTAACTTCTTCTTTGTTAAGGTTTTTTAATAGCCCTTGATGAACAGCCAAAGTTGCATCTTTTGCTGTTCTGCCAAATACAAAGGCGTTTGGGGTTGCATCTGGAACCATTGCAAGCTTAGGCATGGGTATCCCAGCCTTTTCAGCAAGCTCCTTCACTGTATTTTCAAGCCATGGGTTTTCACCCTTCTCCAAATAATGCAGCCGCGTTGAACTTTTAACAATCGACGGTCCTATTAAGTATTCTATTAATATGAAGAGCACTGTGCCTATTATTGCGTATATTATGCTTAACCTTAGAATGAGCATTATGGCTGTGAGGAATAGGGAAAATATGAAGGCTGCTAAGAACACTGCAGTGCCCATTGCAAGTTTTAGCTCTGCAAGCTTTCCCAAATGTTCACCATCAAATAGGATGGCATTAACCTTTGGAATAAACATTTCTAAATTTAAGGGGTTAATCCTTTAATTTTTCCAGGATTATGGCTGGACAGATTTTCCTAACACCCTCAATTGCCCCAATTTTCTCAGATATAAGCCTTGTAAGCTCTTTGGCGTCGCCTGCCCAGACTTCAGCCATTATCATGTGGTCACCTGTACATGTGGCAACCCATCTTGTCTCTTTTACCTCGCATATTTTTTGAGCAACCTCTAACAGCTTTTCAGGGTCAACGTCTATGCCTAGTATGGCAACTCGGTTTAGGCCAATCTTAGCTGGGTCTATTTCCACCGAAAACTTTTTTATCACGCCTTTCTTCTGAAGGGCTTGAACCCTCTTCCTAACCGTGGACTCGCTTAATTTGAGTTTTTCAGCAATCTCAGTAAAGGTTTGCCTGCCATCCTCTTGAAGCATCTTTAAGATTTTGTTGTCTAAATCGTCCACTTCAACCATTTAAACCATCATTTACGATTTAAGCAATTTTTTATTTATTTTTCGTCTATTTTACTGCGAAAAATATATAAATGACTGCTGAGATAAAAGTGTTTTGTACGAAATTAGGAGAAAGGAGTTGTTTAAAATGGAAGAAAAAGTTGAAGAATTAAGGTTGCCAAGGCTTGGCGAAACCGTCCCAGATTTTGAAGCGGTTACAACTCATGGAAAAATAAAACTATCAAACTTTAGGGGAAAATGGGTTATACTGTTTTCCCATCCAGCAGATTTCACACCTGTATGCACAACAGAGTTTGTTGCCTTCGCACAGATAAACGATGAGCTTGTAAAGCGTAATGTACAGTTAATCGGTTTAAGCATTGACAGCGTTTACTCCCACATAGCTTGGGTTAGAACAATAAAAGAGAAGTTTGGAGTGACAATACCGTTCCCAGTTATCGCAGACTTAGACATGAAAGTTGCCAACCTATTCGGAATGATACATCCAAGCCAAAGCACAACAGCAGCAGTAAGATGCGTTTTCGTAATAGACCCAGAAATGAGGCTTAGAGCCATGATAGTCTATCCCCTAAACGTGGGAAGGAACATGCAAGAAATCCTAAGGCTTGTAGATGCATTGCAAACCGCTGACAAGTATAAGGTGGCACTTCCTGCAAACTGGAAGCCGGGAGACAGCGTAATAGTGCCAGCTCCATCAACCCAGGAGGAGGCTGAAAAACGCTTGCAAGAAGGCTACGAATGCGTCGACTGGTTCCTTTGCAAAAAGAAACTTCCATAACTTTTTTCTATTAAGTTAAAGGAGTATGAGAATTTGGAGAAATGGGAATGCTCATTATGTGGATATGTTTATGACCCTGAAGTTGGAGACCCGGAAAACGGGGTTCAACCTGGAACACCCTTTGAAAAGTTGCCAGAAAACTGGACCTGCCCAATATGCAGGGCCTCAAAAGACCTGTTTATAAAGAAAAGTTGAAAAGAGGCTTCAAATTCAATTTGAGGTTTTGTTAATGGAGCAATTAAAATTATATATTTTGCCTAAGCTTCCTTATGGTTATAAGGATTTAGAACCTTACATTTCTGAAGTGCAGTTAAGCATACATCACAGCAAGCATCATCAAGCATATGTTAACGGCGCAAACGCCATTCTACAAAGGCTTGAGAAGGCACGAAAAGAAAGCCTGGATTTAGATTTGAAATCCACCCTTAAAGAGTTATCCTTCAATATTGGTGGTCACTTGCTGCATTCGCTTTTCTGGGAAAACCTCTCACCTCCGAGCGTTGGGGGAGGCAAACCTGGAGGAGTTCTAGGCGATTATATAGAGAAAGAGTTTGGAAGTTTCGAAAGGTTTCAAAAAGAGTTTACACAGGCAGCTTTAACCGTTGAAGGTTCAGGATGGGCTGCTTTAACCCTTTGCAGACAAACAGATAGGCCTGTTATAATGCAGGTGGAAAAGCATAACATGAACGTTTTTCCATCTTTTCCAATTTTAATGGTTATAGACGTGTTTGAACATGCCTATTACATAGACTATAAAAACGATAGGGCAAAGTTTGTGGAAGCTTTCTGGAAAATAGTTAACTGGAAAACTGTAAGCCACAGGCTTGAAAAAGCGTTAAAATAAATTTAAGTTGAGATTTTATGCCTAAAATTTTGGTGCTCTACTATAGTAGAACTGGAAACACTGAAAAAATGGCTAATGCTGTTGTTGAAGGAGCTAAAACAGTTCAGGGAGTTAATGTTGAACTAGCCTTTAAGGCTGATCCTGAAATGCTTATGGATTTCGACGCCGTCATCATTGGAATACCCACATATCACCATGACATGACCTTAGACATGAAAAAGCTTTTCGAAGAAGCCGCCGTTAAAAACATTGTTTTGAAGGGGAAGATTGGAGCAGCATTCGGATCCTACGGTTGGAGCGGGGAGGCTCTTAAGCTTATAATGGAAATAATGAAGAATAGATTTGAAATGGAAGTTCCAGAGCCCCCGCTGCTTATAAAGTATGCGCCAGACCAAGCTGGAATAGAAAAGTGTAAAGAGTTTGGAAGAAGAATAGCTGAAAAAGTAGTCTAGGCTTAACCTCAAACTTTATTTCCCACATAAAACAATTTATCTTGGTGAATTTTTGGCCTCTGAAAAAGCCATTTTAGAGTTTATAAAGGAACAGATAAAAATTGAAAATGAAATTGTAGACTCTCTCAACGAGGCTTTACGGGATATGCAAAACCCCCCTGTTAAGAGCGTTTTGAGGGGAATATCTCTGGACTCTCTTAAACATGCTGAAATGTACGATGCAGCCTTAAAGCTTTTAACAACAGTTCCCCAGGCTTTACCTCAGAAGCAGCTTGAAAAGCATAGAGGCTTAATGGAGAAACACGTGAAAATAGAGGCTGAACTGGTTGATAAGATAGAGGAAATGTTGCCTAAAGTTGAAATAGGAAGGTTAAGCTACTTTTAACAGCCATATGGGCTGATGAGAAAAGACATCATGAACTACTAAGGGAGATTATGGAGATACTTGTCCGAGGAGAGACAATAACAGAGGAAGACTGGTGGGAAATCTTGTGGAAAAACGTTCCATTCCATGGAGCGCCAGGAGGATAATCTGGCTAAGAGCTTAACTAAAAAGACTTTTCTCACAATTAAACTTAATATATTGCGGAGTTTCCATTCATTTGAGGAGTTGTTTTGAACTATTCAGAGATTGCGGAGGTTTATGAAAAAATTGAGGCTACAACGAAAAGGCTTGAGATGACAGACCTCCTAGTAGAGCTTCTCAGAAGAACCCCTAAAGAAATAATTGGGAAGGTTGTGTACCTAACTCAGGGAAAGATTTACCCAGACTTTGTTAAGCTTGAAATAGGAGTTGCAGAAAGACTGGCAATAAAAGCCCTTGCAAGGGCTTCTGGAAGAAGGGAAACGGAAATTGAGGAGGATTTGAAGAAAACAGGAGACATTGGGGAAACAGCTCAAAATTTTATTTCTGGAAAGAGGCAGGTTACCTTTTTCCAGAAGCCCCTAACAGTTCAGAAAGTCTATGAAACTCTGGACAAGATGGCTAGGGCTTCAGGTTCAGGAGCTGTAGAGGCAAAAATCTCCCTTCTAGCTGGACTTTTAGCTGACGCCACTCCAAAAGAGGCTAAGTACATTATGAGAACTGTAACTGGAAACCTTAGACTCGGCATAGCTGACATGACTGTATTAGACGCTTTAGCCATAGCCTATGGCGGTGGAAAGGAAGCCCGCGACCTTATAGAGAGGGCATATAACATATCATCAGATCTTGGAAGAGTGGCAACAGTTCTAGCTGAAGAGGGAATGGAAGGTATGAAAAGGTTTAAGGTGGTTGTAGGAGAGCCTATAAGGCCTATGCTTGCTGAAAGGCTGTCTACACCTGAAGAAATACTTGAAAAGTTAGGGGGCAAATGCATAGCCGAATACAAGTATGACGGGGAAAGGGTTCAGCTTCACAAGAAGGGCGGGGAAATAGTTTTATTTTCAAGGCGGCTGGAAAACATTTCAGATCAGTATCCAGACGCTATTCAGCTTTTAAGAAAACACGTTTTGGCTAAAGAAGCAATATTGGAGGCTGAATGTGTGGCAATAGATCCAGACACAGGTGAAATGCGTCCATTCCAAGAACTTATGCATAGAAGACGCAAATATGGAATTGAAAAGGCTATGGAGGAATATCCCGTTTCACTTTTCATGTTTGACGCTTTATATGTTGATGGAGAGGACTTAACCCTTGAACCATATCCAGTCAGGCGGAAAGCCCTTGAAAAGGCTGTTAAAGAAAGTGAAAGGGTGAAAATAGCCAAACACATAATAACAAAAGACGCCAAAGAACTTGAAAACTTCTTCTTGGAGGCAATAGAAGAGGGATGTGAAGGCCTAGTATGCAAATCGGTAGGAGAAGACTCAGCCTACCAGGCTGGAGCCAGAGGGTGGCTCTGGATAAAATATAAACGCGACTATAAAAGCGAGATGACGGACACCGTAGACCTAGTAGTGGTTGGAGCCTTTCATGGAAGGGGGAAACGTGCAGGAACCTACGGAGCACTTTTACTCGCAGCATACAACCCGGAAAACGACACTTTCGAAACTGTTACAAAATGCGGAACAGGATTCACAGATGAAGATTTAGCCAAACTACCGGAGATGATGAAAAAACATTTACTAAGCCATAAACATCCCAGGGTAAACTCAACGATTGAGGCTGATGTCTGGTTTGAACCCGCCGTTGTAATAGAAGTATTAGGAGCAGAGATAACCCTAAGCCCAATTCACACATGCGCCATGAACATTATAAGAAAAGGAAGCGGACTAGCCATACGTTTCCCAAGGTTCACAGGAAACTATAGAATTGATAAGTCACCAGAAGACGCCACAACAACAAACGAAATAATAAAAATGTACGAAAAGCAGCTTAAAAAAATCGCTGAATAACTAATACTTTAAATAACTAATACTTTATTTTTGATCGCATTTCACGGGATCTCTTTTCATCGAAATGTTAATGGCTTAATAGAGGTAGGGCAGCCTTCTTGTAAACAATTATTTCAATCAAGGTTAAAATAGTCAGAATAAAAGAATGTGAATGAAGGAAACTCTGGAATAACCTTTGCAGCAGCGTCACCACTTTCAGCATGTCCAGAAACACGTCCTCCTCTATTATAAAGATCCTCTGGAATAATCAGCTGAGAACCTATGCTTCAAGCCATATCTGGTTGAAGTTAAGTTAAATCCAAGTTCTCAACTGGCTGCATATTGCAAGCCGAACAGTTTTCGCTGAACTCATGATCTAGAGTAAGCTCAGAAGCGTCCACAATGGAAGATGAATAATTAAAGCTAAAATTAAAAGTGTAAAAAACTTTTAACAGGTAAGCGGGCATTAAACAAAAATGGCGAGTATATAGCTTACCCTCGTCCAGTTATGGTTAAACATTTTCACTGTTTAAGTTTTGCTGGTATTCAATCGGCACGCGCTAAATCGCGATATTTTATAAAGTATATTTTTCACAGCCTTATGACATGGATACGCTTTATGTTTAGGATACTCAATCCATGTCATTAACGAAATTTTTAGCAGCTTGATCAGAGAAGAGGACAACCATCGCTTTTGAACGCCTTCATAGGTTTTGGTTTGAAAACTATTGCAAATAAGCAACCAGTAAATGTGCTCTACATTTTACTAGTCCGTTAATATGGAGCCTCGGGCGGGCTTTGATCCCGCGACCCACGGCTTACAAGGCCGTTGCTCCACCTGGCTGAGCTACCGAGGCTTTACAATGCCATTACAATAAAATCGGAAATAAAAATGTTTAATTGCAATTATTCTAGAAGCAGATGTGACAACTTATCGCTTACCCCCTTATGTGGTTGCAGTAATTTGCTGCGTCCTGAAAAATACGAAAACTAAAATATGACAAAACCCAATTAGTCTTGTCAGTCAGACGAGTAGAGCTGTTATCTTTTAAGCTATCTAGAGGCCAATCCCTTGAGGTAATCTTTTATTTTGTTCAGAGCTTCTTGCGAGTACTTCTCAACCAGTTTATAACGAAGAAAACCTTGCTTGTCTATCACAAAGATGTTGCAAAGGTTAGATTTAACAACGCCTAAAATCTCTAATGCTTTTCCATCCCAGTCTATTAAAGGTGGTGTGGGAAAACCCTCTTTCTTTACATCTTTAATTATGTTATTTTTTATGAATTGCTTTGGAAAAAATGGCGGTAATTTTCCAACAAATGCAACTTCGATATATTTGACACTTTCGTGGATTATATATTCTTCAAGAGCTTTTCGCCATCTTTTTGCCTCTTCCATTGCTGCTTGGCTGCCTCCGCCAGATAAAACTAGAATTGTGCCCTTAAAGCTGGATAAGGAAACTTTTTGATCATTAACATCGTAAAGAGAGACATCCGACACATCTATCATTAATTCTTCTGGGTTCATTTAAAACTCACTTAATTATATTTTTCATGCGCGTGATTACTTATTTCTTTTTAACTTGGCGTAGTTACACCTACCCATGTAAAACTCTTCGTAAGGTGCTTCCCTTATATTTATTCCAGCCATCATCATCATAAACTTGGTCTGTTCCATATCATGGACATACAATTTCATGCACGGCTGCCTTACAAAACCTCCATTTCCACCAACTAACCATTGATAAAATTTGTGTAGAATCCAGTGGTATGTGCCTAACAATGCAGTAGGTGCGTGCTGCTGCTCGAAAAGAACTCTAACTGGAGTAAGTTTCCAGTAAATTTCCATAGCCTTCTCCATTTCGCCTTCCATCATCAGGTTTGAAGTATCTAACCAGATACTGATCTTCAGGTGATTGGTACACTTCGTATGGTCCAGCTCCTATCCACTGCTGCTTAAATCCCAGAAAATTTAGTGGTAAATACCTCTCCTGCGGCATTGAAACCAGAAGCTTGTCGCCGAAGCGACGGACACACTCAGCTGCAAGCCCGTGCTCTCCCACCTTTACCGCCACTACATTGTCAAACTCTGCGAATTGCTCCATAAGTTTAGGGGGAAACCCACTTGGGTGAAACCTTTCAAAGTTATATTGCGGATGGGGATATAGAACTATAGCCAGGTCTGTAGATTCGCACATCTCCCGAGTGATTTCGAAAACTTCTTTTTCCGATTCAGGATAATAGTTAGGTGGATAGCCGAGCAAAACAGTATCACATCCAGCCCTTTCAGCATGCTTTAACATTTCAAAGTTTTCCTCTAATGAATCAAAAAGCAATGTAACCGAAACAAGAATTTTGTCTTTAGCTTCGTCAGCCACTATATCTACAAATCTTTTCGCTTCTTCAAAAGTCAACCCGGCTTCACATGTACAAAGCGTAGAGAAAAATCCATGTTTTACAGCTTGTTGAACATCCCATCTTATGCCTTCCTCATCAAGTTCAGACAAGTCTGGAGTAAACGAGGGAATAGTCTCGTTCTCCACACCTTTCATGTTCTC
>JAVZIQ010000041.1:0-15996 GCA_038871175.1 Bathyarchaeia archaeon
TGCTTCACGTATAGAATATAGTAGGGAACCATTATGTTCTGAAGCAGTTGGGTAACCCATCTTGGATGAAAACCGCCCTTACGTTGCAAGGGCGCAAAAACCGTTTCTTTCAACATTTTCAACTGATCCATATCCAATTCAGGCTCACCAGTGCTAAGGGCGTATTCTGCAGCCCCAGCACCAGCCCTCCTACCAGTAACAGCAGCAGGAGTAAGCCCCGCTGGAGGAACATATAACTGGGATAGTGCGCCCCAGCAGTAGGTTGCGCAGGAGTCTCCTGCGGCGTAGAGTCCTTCTAGGCTTGTGGCGCATTTCTCGTTTGTAATCCATATGCCTGAGGATTGTGGGAGGGAGCTTCCTGCTGCGCATCCACCAAAAATTTGATATTTTCCTCCTTTTGAAGGGTCTAAACCTATCCTTTCAACTTCTATGGGGTTTCCCCTTTTCCAAATGTATTTCTGCATTGCCTCTATCTCTTCGGCAGTGGCAGCGTCAAAATCCCAAAATATAGGACCACGCCCGGCATGAATGAAGAAAACAAAAGAATTAGGTCCATATCTCCTGTCTACAGGTCTACCTTCCGCGTCGGTCATGTAAAAGTAGGCTGGATATAATTCTGCGTTACTCTTCCAAGCTGGATAATATAGCAAGTTAAAATGTCCAGTTTCCTGGAATTCTTTCCCGGTTATTTCCGCGCCAGCCCTATAAGCCATTGCTTCGGCGTCGCCTGTGAGTGCCAAGTTGTGGTATCCTGCGGCTAATTTGAAAGTGGTCCAGCCTCCAGCCAAAATTGTAGCCTTAGCTTTTATAACGTACAAATCACCTGTGTCCACGGAGAACCCTAACGCCCCAACTACTTTCCCAGAATTTCTAAGCAAATCAACAACCATAACACGGTCAACAATCCTCACGCCAACATTCTCAGCCTGCCTCCGCAAAAAAGGCGAAGTCCTCCTGTGACGCAAAGGTACCATTATGAAAAACGGAGAGCGTTGTCGCCTCACTCTTCCAACTCGCATACGTGCACATTCTATGTTCTTCGCCCACCATTGGTATGCTTCATCAAGTTTTACTGGCAGCTCAGCGCCCCATGATAATATGTCCTGAAAGGTTAAAAAAGACTCTCTGAGAATTATTTCAGTCCACCGTCTATTATTTATGTACTCGCTTCCTACATTAATTCCAGTTAAGCATTCCCCAATTCTATCTTCAAATTTAGGGTCGAAAAAACCCCACCAACCAGAAGCCATAACGCTTGACCCCGATCTGCCGGCGTACGCTTTATCTATTATTGTCACATCTAAGTTACATTTTTTTGCCTCTATAGCTGCAAAACATCCAGCGACACCGCCACCAACAACCAAAATATCAGTCTCCAGAAACTTTTCCAAAAGATAACCCCGCATGTCAATTGGAAACAATATCTTATTTAAAACTTTCGCTTCTTGCTCTGATACCGTCAAATTATTTTTTAGGGGGCCTGAGGAACCGCCTTTTGGAGGTGATTTCCATTAGGTGGCTTCTTAAAGCCCTTAGGGGATATTGGTTTGTTTAGGCGTAAATGTGTTTTCGTTGCATTTGAAGGTTAGGGCTGTTGTGCTTTAAATGGCTGGCTTAAGCTATAGGGATATAACCTATGTTTTGAGGATTGTTCCATGTAGTTATGAGGCTGTTATGCTTTGGGTTAAGAAGCTGGAGCTTGTAACGGTGAGTGTTAAAACTAAGGCTAGGCGGGTTATGGCTGTGGACTAGACTTAAGATTAAGGCTCATGGAGAATGGTGTTATGTGTAGTCGGCTATAGATGTGGAAACGCGGGAGCTATTGGCTGTATTGGTTTCCTGGCAAAGGAATATGCTTTACGCAGAAGCCCTCATGAAGAAAGCGCTGGAAACATGCACAAAAAAGCCCCTCATCCTAGTGGATAAAGGTTCATGCTATCATGAGGCTCTCCAAGCCTTTGGTCTTAAATGGATTCACAAAACCTGTGGCGACAGAAACCGCATAGAACGCTAGTTCAGAACCATGAAAGCCAGAACAAGACGATTCTTCAACAACTTTCCAGTAAAGAAAAAGCCAATATTCAAGATCAAACTCTTAAGGGCTCTTCGTCCTATGCTACAACTTCATAAGACCACACCAAACACTGAAAAGACAGCCACAACAACAATAACTTGACAATTTCCTCGCTCTAATCATAGGTTCTGTCCAAATTCTGTGGGCTCCTCAATTGTCTAGGCGAGTTGTTGCCTATTGTTTTTGACTAGATTTTCGTTGTTATAAAGATATACAGGAGAGGTTACTGTGCTGGCAACTTTAATAGCTGTTTTTAAACTGGAACCATTAGCATTTAACCTGTTCTTCGGATAGTGGACCCTGAAGATACGATATTGCCTTTTAGTTTAGAAGTGTGAAAATAAAAATCCTTTGCTGATCATTAAGATGAGCAATGTAAAATACGGGGCAATTTTTTCGCTCGGGTTGTGTAGAAGGCTTAAACAATTTTTCCTGTTACCTGTTATTCCAAAACATACATAATGATTAACTAGACCTTTAGAATCATAAAGTCAAACCCAATAGTAGATTAAAAACGTGAAATAATCCCTTAAAAGGGTATTATAAAGTTTTAGAGATTTATTGGAGATTTAATGGTCCACTTTTTCTATAAAAACTCAATTTTTGCAGCAGTTTTTACCTTTCTTTCCATTAAAGCATAAAAAATAACCCAGTCTGCTTCACTGATTTTTGCAGTAACACAATTTGAAAATTTAACCTCCCATTTTTGTTCAGCCAGCCTATTAATTTCTTCTTCAAATTCTAAGGGGTTATTTGCACTAAGATGGGCAGCACGGTAAAGTTTACAGACAATTTTATAGGTACTCAAACTTTCACCCTACAACAATTTCTATTTATAGCCCAACTTAATCATAAACTTTCACTATCTAAAATTTTTAGAGAACTCGAAATGTGAAATCTTGAGCTTCTAAAGAATATCAATTAGAATTTCACTCATAGGCTAAGTTCTCCTAAAAGATGAAAATGCAACTTTCAAAGAACGCTTTTATTTCTGAATTATTCTATAATCTTTTGCCGGATGATGAGAAGGCATTAGATTGATAACAGATGAAATGTCAGAGTTACTCGGACGGCTTGGCTTAACCTTCACATGTTGATCATACTTAGTTATATGTTTAGCAGTGTTTATAAGAAAGATTTATAAAATAATGTTTGGAGGCGTGTTGAATGGGATTTTTGGAGAAGGCGAAAAAGAAAGCAGAGGAGGAAGCTAAAAAAGCAGCTGAAGCCGCCAAGAAAGCAGGAGAGAAAGGAGCTGGCGCAGTAAAGAAAGCAGGGGAGAAAGCAGCCGGCGAAATAAAGAAAACGGCGGAAAAAGCAGCGGAGGAAGCGAAGAAAGCCGCGAAAAAGTGAAACTAAGAGGGATATTAAATAGTACGATGTAAATTAAGCTCTTAACCTTCTTTTCTTTTTTATAGGCGTTAAAGCAGCATTCATTGAGGGGCTGTTTTAAACTTACTGCTTCAGAGCTTTTCTTCCAACTGTTATATAGCCTGTGTGAGCCGTCATAATTGTTTGTGGGCGGGTTTTTCCAATTTCTACCTGCATACCTCTCATTAAGCATTCAATTGTCTCTATGTCTAGAAAACTGTTTTCTTTCAGGGCTTCGACTGTTTTTACAACCTGATCGATTGTAGGGCTAAAGGATACAACTGTTCCGCAAGGTTTAAGCGAAGTATAGGCATGGGAAATTACGAGCCATGGTGTGGCTAAGTCTAATATGACTGCATCGACCTCCCTTTCATCTATTCCAGCCGTTATATCTTTATTTTTTAAAATTACGAAATCTAATAGGCCTGCCCTTTTCAGGTTTTTCTCTGCAGTTTTAAGGAAATCCCCCTTGATTTCGTAGCTGTAGACTTTGCCGTTGGGCTTCACATAGTGGGCTAGAGCTGTTGTTAACGCCCCTGTACCTGTTCCGGCTTCAACAACATGGCTTCCAGGGCCTATTCCGCTAAACATTATTATTAGTGCTATGTCCTTTGGGTAGGTTATCTGTGTTTTCCTAACAGACTTGATTATATAGTCTCGGAGGAGAGGTTTAAGCAAAGTGAATTCTACGCCTAGACTTGTTTTAACTTTGGAGCCGTATTCATGTTCAATTAAATCTTCAAATTTTATGAAACCTTTATGTGTGTGGAGGGCCTTTCCAGCCTCAACCCTTACCATATAGGTTCTTTTGTGATTTAAATATAAAAGTACATAGTCGCCTTCCCTTATTTTATGGTTTGTCAATTTTCCCACTTTAGGATTGTACAGCGATGATTTATCTTTATCAGTTCTGTTAAAAACTATATTGCAGTTCTTCCTCAATTTTCTTTCGGAATTGGGAATTAGCCTACGGCAAGTTTAAACATAGCTGGGCTTAAAGCGTATACCCTTTATTTTTTTCTGGTAAGATAACTTGGCCTTTAAGATCTTGCATTAATCCCGCGAAAAGTTCTGCGTTCTCTGTGTGAACTGGGAAAATTCTCTTCGTTTCAATTTCTCTTAGAATTCTCTTCAAGCGTAACGGCATGATGTGTCCAGAAACGTGTACATGATATTGGGGTAAGCCATAATGCCTAAGCCAGTTAACAAGTCTTTCAAAGTCTATTTCCATCTCTTCATTGAAGGGCTCTGAAGCAGAAAAAATATAACAGCTTCCAGCCGATGGCCTTATGTCCGCAAGTTTTTCTAGATCATAAAAGGAAAATGATAGTATGAGTTTGCGCTGCTGCTTCGAAACATCTTCGCTTTCCACAATTTTATCTGGGTACTGACCTAGGAGGTTTTTCTCCCAGCTGCGAAGTCTTTCCTTCCCATTTGAAGGCTTCTTCGATTTTCGAAAAATCAATAGTTTTTCTTCATTAAGTCGAGGCAATTCTAGCCTCTCGTCTTTACGTAATGCGTTTATCAAATAGGCCTGTTTAAAGGAGACAACTAGGCTACGACCATTCTTCTTGGCGACTTTGTAAAATGATTTCAGCCGATCAAAGTCTGTATTGGCGAACTCTGCAAAAACAACACCGTCAACATCTCCAACAATACGGTGCAGCTTATCTTCAACTTCACTTTCTGAAGAAACGGTTGCCCCAGTCATGTTTGTAGCTTCAGTAATCAAGGCGACAGGTTCAGCATCCTTCGCCCTGTTTACAAAATCACGTGTCATTTCAGGCCTGCCTCCATGATCTCTAAAGTCCCCCGTGTAGACAACACTCCCACTGGAAGTGTGGATGATTAGGCCGTAGGCTCCTGGAACGGAATGGTCCACGTGGACTGGCTCAATTTCTAAACCATCTATATTTATTGTATGGCCAGTTCTAAATGACTTGAACATTATTCCTTCAACGTCAAACTCTAATTCAGCTCTTCGAGTTTCACTAAAAGCTTGCAGGATTAATTTTGTTGTCTCTCCACAATATACTGGAATTTCCCTTTTAATGAAGGAAAGATAGGCTGAATGATCCATGTGTCCATGAGAAATAAAAACAGCATCGACATCTGGCTCTTCTCTGTCAAACCTGTAAACGCCATGGATTTTTGGGAGTACGCCGAGCTCCTGCAGGGTTTTTTCGCTTTTAGGCGAAAGCAGAGGGGGAGAAAAATACCTTCTTCTTAAGGCAAATGACATGCCGAAGTCGAGGAATACTTTAACATCCCTGTCAGTGAGGAGTATCTTGTTCCCTCCAATCTCGTTTACTCCTCCATAAAAGGTTAAAGTCGTCTTTGACTTAACCATATTCACCGCCACGGTAAACCTGATAAGCTCTTCGACACATTTTTGAAATATCTAGAATTATATTAGGAAAAACAAATATGCTGAAAACCTTTGTGTATTTGGCTGTTCCTGCCCTCTTAACAACTTCTGGGTTGCCTCCGCCTGCAAAATAGCCTTTAAGAAAAGCCTCCACAGCCATTTCTAATAGGCGTATATTTGAAATTGGTGATGCATAATGTCCAATATAATAGAGAAATTCAGCTATATCCCAAGCTTTATCACCGCCTCTAGATGCCTGCTCAAGATCTAGGAGGAAAATTCCCTTTCCCTTCCCAACTAATATATTTTCAGGCTTTGTATCTCCCAAAACAATGTTGTTGCCGTGCACCTTGGCGAATTGTTCTCCAACCCTCTCTAATAAGCTTAATTCCTCTTTTACCTCCCCTTTTCTTTTTGAAGAAAGGATCTTTTTTAAAAGTTTCTCAAGGTTTTCGCCATCAATGTATTCCATGAAAACAAGCCTTTTACGGTGGCTAACGCCTAGAAGCTTGGGAACTGAAAATCCTTTACTGTGTAGGTAGTGGTTGAAGGCGCATTCCCTTTCAAGTCTCAAACGAGCAGAAAGCGCAAATGTTCTTGTGCCTAAAGTCCACAAATTTATTGGAAACCATTTAAGGCTAGACCATTCTTTAAAGCTTTTAGCAACAGCCCTCCTCACCTCGCCTTCTACAAAAGCCTCAACAAGATAAACATCGTTTAAAACCCCGCCAATCTCTTCTATTTTAACCTCTACATCCTGACCAGCTGACAGCACTTTCCTAGCAAAAGTTTTTACATCCATTTTTACAGACAATGGAATAAGCCCTGTGGCTGTAGGTGCAAACAAATAGCTTTCTGGATCTTCAATATGATGGACACTTTTTAAAGTTGCATAGTCGGAAAGTTGAAGTCCCTTAAGCATGTCTCTATTAACGGCGAAGGCCTCCAAAATTTTTGGAAAAGTTCTAATAAGAGACATGAATATGGTTTTCTGGGCAGACTTTAAAGGTTTTAGAACACGGGTTTTCATCTTTTTTAGCTGATCAATATATTCTTTGCTTATTTTAAAGAATCCATTAACACGTTCAACAACATTTTCTTTCTCCAATGTGTTTAATGCCGCCTGATATCCTTCCATGACCCACTTTAAGTTTTCCTCCCTTGAATCTTGGCGGAGAAAATCTGTAACGTCGTAGATCATGGGAGGGTAGAGGCGTGATCTGCTCAGCAAAGTTTCATATACGAAGTATTCAGGTTTTATTCTAATTTCATATGAAAGCTCTGGAAAGCTCATGATTAGGTTCTCTAAAATTTCCTGAATCAAACGCCTCTTCAACTTAGCCTCCAATTTCTTTAAGTAATCCTTATTTGCCAATGGAATGTATGGAAAGGCTAAGCGTATTGCAATAGCATCGCCTAAGAACCCTCTATCTACATCCCTTTCGAAAACCCAGCTGTCAACGGCAAGGAATAGAACTGGTCTACTGTTAAAAGATTTAAAATAGCTCATAAGCCTAGGCTTAAAGCTTTCAATCACATCCAAAACTTCAATAAGCTTTCCCTCTTCAGTCAAACTGCTGGATAAAAAGATGCCTTTAACTTTATTAGATGCAGCAATACGTCTACAAAACATTGTAATAGACTTACCCAAATTTCTATTCTTGAACTCTAAACCGCCTATCAACTCTTCACCAGACAGACACTTGAAATATCTTGAAAGCAACTGCAAAATATAGTTAATGTTTTCCTATTTTCAAGTGAGCTTCAGACGCTTCTTAAAAATCGTCAAGTAAATATCCAAAAATTTTGCCATTTGGAAAGTTAAAAATTTTTCTTAATTATTTTCCCATAATCCCTGAGGATTTTTAATGCCTTTACGCCCTTTTCCGGCATATTGTAGACGGGTATTTTACTGTTGTCTAATACTTCGTATACAAGTCTAAAGTCCTCGGCGCCAGGTGCAACATCGACGACTGGTTTGTCTTGATACTTGGCTGTCGTTTCTATAATCGCTTTGGAATCTTCAGGTTTAAAAAAGCAGGATTTAAGCATGTTTATAACTAGGACTCCGTCAACATTTTCGTCTGATAAAACCAGGTTTAGCACTTTACTATACCTTTGGGCTTTTGCGTCGGCTATTATGTCTATGGGGTTGACGGCTTCCACGCCTGGGTATAGCTTCTCAATTTTCTTCACAGTTGCTTCGGAAAGTTGGGCAAGTTTAAGGTTGTTTTTCGCTAGGGCGTCTGCGGCAAGGATAGCTGGACCTCCAACATTACTCACTATGGCCACTTTGTCTCCTAACATGGGAGGCTGTTTAGCCAAGGCCAAAGCGGCATTTATAAGATTTTCAATGTTTTCAACTCTAATTATGTTAGCCTTCTTTAAAGCGGCGTTAAAAACCTCGTCTGATCCAGCCATAGAAGCGGTGTGGGACATGACTCTAAAAGTTGACTCTTGTGTTATCCCTCCTTTTAAGGCTAAAACAGGCTTTTTCCGGGATATTTTCCATGCCTCTTCTATGAATTTTCTCCCGTTTTTAACTCCTTCCATGTATAGGCATATGACTTTGGTTTCTCTATCCTGGCCTAGATAATGCAATAGGTCAGCTTCGTCAACGTCTAATTTGTCTCCTGTGAAGAGGAACTTGCTTATCCCTATATTGTAGTAGCATATCCAATCGAGGATGCATGCACCAACTCCTCCGCTTTGAGCTATGAAGGCAATTTCACCCTTTTTAGGCATTAGATCCCTTTCAAAAGTTGTGTTCAACCCGTTGGTTGTGTTAATAACTCCCATAACAGTGTTTGGCCCTAAAACTCTAACTTTAAACCTCTCTACTATTTCGAGAAGTTGCCGACGATTCTCCTCCCTGAAATTACCGGTAATTATAACGAAAGCTTTTACGCCGTACTCTGCGCATTCCCAGATATGGGATAACGAACTTTCTGCAGGAAGCATTACAACGGCAAGTTCTGGAGTTTCAGGCAGCTCTTTCAAGTTTTTGAATCCAATATTCCCTTCAACATCTAGAACGTAGGTTTCGCCTTTGAAGAATTTTTGCATGTTGTACACTACATTTTCGAAAAGCTGGGGGGATGTTAGCCCAACTCTCTCCTGTATTAAGCTCGAACCTATAAGTAGAACCTTTTCAGGTTCAAATAGAGCCTTTAAGCTGTGCATTTTTCAACCTTCAAACTTAAATGGGAGTGAAAAGTAAGGTTCTTCCAACAAATAAGTTTAACCTCAAACTTAGGCGCGTTCCATCAATTTTATGTAGGCGAAGGAAGCGGCAAAAGTGAAAATTAAGGAGAAGATTAGGACGCTATAAACCATTTCAAAGGAGAAAGGAGGATTTCCAAGGAGGAATGAACGGATTAAGTCTGAAGCGTTGCTTAAAGGGTTAAACCTTGCAAAAATAACAATCAACATGGGAAAGCTTCCCTCCTCCCCAAGCTTTTGAATTAAGGAAAGGGGATAGAAGACGCTGCTGCAGAAAAATAATGCATAGTAAACTAAGCCTCTAGCTGTTACAAACTTGTCCAGGCTTGTAGTTGCGGCGGCGATGGCTATGCTTAAACCTGAAATGCCAACAGCTAACAGAAACAGCATTGAGAGAATTGTAAAGAACTGGTTTAATGTTGGAAGCCCTGTGAAGGCGAAGCATGTAGCCAGCAGAGGGGACATGTAGACCATACCCCTTAACCCTCCTGAAAGCACACGGCCAAAGGCAAGCTCAAACCTCGACATAGGCAGGCTCAACATGTACTGATGTATCTCCCTACGTCTCTCCATGTTCACCTCACGCCCAATCATAAATGCTGAAGCGAAAAGACCTGTAACTGTTAATCCAGGCGCGAAAAATTCGAAATAGCTTTTTATCTGTCCTAAAACTTCAAGGCTCAGCATCCTGTTGTAAACTATGGCCATAATAAACAAGTCTGCAAGGTTCATGCTGATTAGGCCTACAAGCCACCATTTATAACGGAAAAAGTTTCTGAAATCATGCTCTAAAATGTTGGCTATACGCTTCATTCAACGCCAACCTCCACCCTCCAAGCTTCTATCATAAAGCACTATGCCAACAAAAGTAAAGAATGAAAAGAATAAAACTATGCCGAGAAAGGGTATAAGAGGATTTTCAAAAGATAGGGCTGATTCCACCCCGGCGCCCCATCGGAACATGTCAGCAGCGTACGTTAAAGGATTAAAGTTGGCAGTTAAACCGTATAGAGGGTTTGCCTCCCTAACAAAGCTTATTGGGTACATGGCTGTGCTTAAGCGAACAACTAAAGCGTCTAAAACGCCCATTAAAATGTCATAGCGGTCGCTTGATTTTATGGCAACAGCTAAAGTTATGCTCATTCCTGAGACGCCGAAGGCGAATAGGAAGAGGGATAAGAGGGCAAAAAACAAGTTCAAAGGGTTCGCCACACCTACAACATAGAGTGACACGATTATTAGGGCGCCAACGTAGATGAAGGCGCGGAGGCCTCCTCCAATTGAACGTCCAATGACAAGTTGTCTCCTGCTGACTGGTAAGCTTAGCAGGTATTCAAAAACTCCGTGTTCGGCCTCCTCATATATGTCGAAGCCTATGAACACTGCCGCAGAGTAAAGCGTCATAATGGATAATCCGCTCACGTAGAAGCGGAAGTAATCCTCAAAGGCTACCATTCGGGAGGCTATTAAGCCGAAAAGTGCAATTTGGGAGACAAACCATATAGCCCTCATTATGATCATAGCCTTGTATTGGAAGAATAGGCGTACATCCCTTTCAATTATATTTAGAATTTTTCCCGTAAGTTTATTCTTCCTCCCTCTCGGCTTCTTCAAGTGTTAACCCTGTATAATGGGCGAAAACGTCGTCTAGACTGGGCTCGCTCATGCGGATTGACATGATTGGAACGCCCCTCCCCATGAGGAAGCTCATTATTTTAGGGACAACTTCTTCAACCCTGTTTAGGTGCAGCCTCAAAGTTGACGATTTCGTTTGAATGACCTTTACAACCTCATTGAAACTTTTAAGTTCAAGAATAATTTTCGGCTGCGGGGCGGCTTCAAACTGGATTTCAACGACATCGCCTCCTACAATGCTGTCCTTCAGCTTTTTAGGCGTGTCGCATACAAGCAGCTTTCCTTTATGCATTATTCCAACACGGTCGGAAAGCAGATCAGCCTCGTAAAGCTCGTTTGTCGCCAGAATAATGGTTGATCCCTCATCCCGTAGTTCACGGAGCATTCTCCATATCTTATGTTTTCCAACAACGTCAATTTGGGCTGTAGGCTCATCTACAATTGCAATTTTAGGCTTTTGTATTAGAACTTTGGCTATCTCAACCCTTTTACGCATGCCTCCGGAAAGGGCGTGTACGTCTCTGTGGCGGTATTCCCAAATGTCTAGGGCTTCCATAACTGCTTTAACCCTCCTTTTACGCTCTTCCCTTGGTATGCCGCAGACCTTGGCATGCCAGTTAACCACATCCCAAGGAGTGCTAACCCATAGCATTTTAGGCTCTTGAAAGGCTATGCCTAGAAGTCCCCTAACCCTATCAGGGTTCTTCCTAACATCGTATCCTTGAACGTAGGCTGTTCCCTCAGTTGGCCTGATAACAGTTGCAAGCATAAGGATGGCTGTGGTTTTACCAGCCCCGTTTGGACCTAAAAGTCCCAGTATTTCGCCTTCCTCAACGTTTAGGCTGAGGTGATCTACGGCGACAAGGTTTCCAAACCTCTTAGTTAGGTTTTCCATTACAATTATATGAGGCATATTCATCCAAACATGGAATAGAGACAATCAATACACAGCTACTTAAGATTTGCGAGTTAAAAGCTCCTCAGCTTTTCTATCGGCTAAGTCCATAACAGCCCCTTCATCCAACGTTTTAACCCTTCTATTCTCCATTAATATTTTACCGTCAACAATGACTGTGTCAACATCCGATCTGCAAGCTGAATATACAAGGCTTGCATAAACATTGTGAAGGGGCCTTAAATGAGGCTTAGAAACGTCCACCAAAATTATATCCGCCCTCTTACCAACCTCCAGAGTGCCCACATCCTTCTCAATTCCTAGGGCTTGAGCACCATATACAGTGGCCATCCTCAAAACCTGATATGGCGAGAAAACTTCAGGGCTTAAATAATTAAGCTTCTGAAGCAGAACCCCAACCTTCATCGTTTCAAACATGTCAAGCGTGTTATTGCTAGCCGGCCCATCCGTCCCCAAAGCCACATTAACACCCAAATCTAAAAGCTCCCTAACCCTGGCAGCTCCCAATCCAAGCTTCATGTTAGCCACGGGAACATAAACCACATTAACACGCCTCTCCGCCAAAATTCGCCTATCAACATCAGATAAATTCAAACAGTGTGCAGCAACAACCCTTCCAAAAAACCCAATTTTATCCAAAAACTCAACCTCGCTACAACCATACCTATTTTCAAAATCCTTAAACATCTCCCAAGATTCAGCCAAATGCATATGAACCCCAACGCCAAGCTCAAAAGCCTTAACAAAAACATTTTCAAGCAGTTCCCGGCTAAGGCTGTAAACAGCATGAGGCCCAAGCATTGTGGTAACCCTCCCCTCTGCATAACCGTTAAAACTCTTCGCGAAATTTACGCTTCGAATAAACGTCCTTTCACCTAAAGCCCTATTACCAGACTCAATAATTCCCTCAGCCAAAACAGCCCTCAAACCACTTTCAAAAACAGCCCTAGCAACAGCCTCCTCATAAAAGTACATATCAGCAAAACAAGTTGTACCACTCTTAATCATCTCCAAACACCCTAAAAGCGCTCCAACATAAACATCATCAGACTTAAGCCTAGCCTCCAACGGCCATATTACATCCTTAAGCCAAACGTTTAATGGCTTATCCTCGGCCAACCCACGAAAAAGAGTCATAGCCACATGAGTATGACAATTAACAAGTCCAGGCATAGCAATTTTGCCTTCCGCATCTATTTCATATTCTGCATGCATTTCCTCATAAGTTCCTCTTCTACCAATACGGGAAATTTTGCCATTTTTTATCGCGATTACCCCATTTTCAATGATGCCTTCAACATTCATAGGTAAAATTTTACAACCATAAATTAGCAGGTCAAAACCGCCCAACGCAGCACCTTTAACTAAAGGATAAAACATTAAATAAAAATTTTCTTTGCTGGGAAAAAGAGACTAGCGTAGAAGCTAGCAAAATTTTTGAAGCTAACACTTCTAGTAAATGCCTGAGTAAACCTAAAAGAACGAGAACCAAAATAAAAATGACCATTAGCGGCTTTTTACAAGCTTTTTAGCCCTTCGCCATTTTAACTGACCGCCAATTTTCTTCACTAAACCCTTTTTATAAAGGTTTGTGAGGCTCCGATGGACCGAACTGTACTGTGGCGTTTTATAACTTATATCTCTGGCCCATAAAATCTCAGCAATGTCTTTGGCCGTTAACTCATGATACTTATCAAGAATTTCTAAAATCCTACGCTGATTCTTGCTAAGGCGCAATTGCTTAGACTTCTCGGACATTTTCCCTCACCTTCCCCTACCAAAAGAGGAAGGTTGAGTTCGCCATTCCAATATTGGCGTAACTTGTTTATTAGTTTATTCAAAAATTTAATTTAAAGTGCAAATTTCAAGGTGGCAAGCATAACCTGGACTTAAAAAAGCAAATAAAAAACAAAACACAAGAATAATTGGAGAAAAAATGAGAAAAAATGCTAAAAATAAGAAAAGCATAAAGTTAGCCGAACAAGTCGCCGCCATTCTTACAAAAAGAGGAGAGGAAGCACAAAAAAGAGCGAGAGAGATTATACTGAACGAGAAGTTTGGCTGCGAAACCATTCGCAAAGCAATACACTTTTCTATGCAAGAGTGGCATAAGATTAAACACCCAGGATTCCTCTCAATCGCATGTGAAACTGTTGGAGGAGACTCTGAAATAGCAAACGAAGTTGGGGCTTCCCTTCTCTTCCTCTTAAGCAGTGCTCACATTCACGACGACATCATAGACCAATCAAAAAGTAAAGAGGGCAAGCCCACTGTTTATAGCAAATTTGGAAGGGATATAGCCCTCCTCACAGGAGACGCGCTCCTCTTCGAAGGTTTGATGCTTCTGCACAAAATCTGTGAAAAACTTCCCGTGCACAAAAAAGAGGTTATTTTACATATAATAAAATCAGCGTTCTTCGAGGTATGTTGTGGTGAAGCAAACGAAGTTATTCTTAGACATGAACATGCGTTTTCACCGGAAAAATGCCTTGATAATCTTCGCAAGAGAGCGGCAATGGCTGAGGCTACTATGCGAATAGGGGGGATTATTGGAGATGGAAGCGATGAAGAAATTGAAATTTTAGGTCATTACGGCAGAACCCTCGGAATATTGGCGGCCATTAGAGAGGAATTTATCGACATTTATGATCCTGAAGAACTTATGAACAGATATAGAAACGAGCTCCCACCTCTTCCCATATTATATGCGCTTAAAGATGAAAAGAAAAAAAATAAAATTAATAGTATGATTCAGAAAAAGCACATAAGCCAAGAAGATGCTTCTGCCCTTGTAAAATTAATCTTAAACAGTGAAGAGGTTAGGAAGCTTAAAAAGAAAATGCAATCATTAATAGAAAATGAGTTAAAATTATTGAAACCATTAAAGATTAATAGAAAAACTCTTAAATTAATACTCTATTCTATGATGGAAGACTTATAAATTCAGCAGTTGAGCCTTTAATCCATAATACGTCGGTAGTATGCTTAAGCTTTTTAGCTTAAGCTAGGAATTAGAACGATGTCAAACGTATATTTAGAAACCTAAAACCAAAAAGCATGTCGAACAGGAACTTTGCTTTTTTTGGCCTTCATATCTCCTCAAGTGTATATATGTTCAACACATATCTTATAAACTTTTCTCTTTTTCTTCATCCTTGTCTTTTTATGTATACCAGATACATCTTTGAAATTCTAAACGTTTATCTCTTAAAATTTTATCAATTATTTTAAGAGGGGTTATAATTTCAAATAGGAAATTGGCAACAAGGCAGCACATGTTTATGAACACTTTTTTACTAGTGAACACTTTAGTGTGGTACTTTTTAGTTTTCACCGTTCTCAGAAGCCTGATCGAAAATGCGAATCTATCTCACGTTGATGTTTTAATTATATGGGCGCTTAATATAGTTGCATCTGCAGCCTCAGCTTTAAGCAGTACGGAAATAGCGAGTTTATTAAGGCGACGAGTTACATTTGTCTTCATATGGCTATTCATTGGATTTTTGTCTTCCTTAGCGCCGCTCTTTATTAATAGCACTGTAATAAGTCTTTATTTTATATCCATAATATATGGTGTTTCTTTTGGACTTGGTATGCCAATAAGTATGGAATACTTCTCGGAAGCGACAACTGTTGAAAACCGTGGACGTTTTGGAGGAATATCATTTTTTAGTTTTGCTCTTTTAGTTTTCCTTTTAAGCGTAATGTCAACAGGGAATTTTGTCGGAGAAGTTTTAATTTCCGCTGCTTGGAGGGGAATCGGATTTCTAGCCTTATTTTTAGTAAAGCCTATTGAAATAACTCTAAATAAAAAAGTGCCTTCTTACATTTCTATACTCGGTGAAAGAGCCTTTATTTTTTATATTGTTCCGTGGACGATGTTTTGCTTGGTAAACTATATAACTATACCTATTACATGCAACTTTTTTGGAGAAGATTTTGTCCGACTTTCATCAGTTGTAGAAAACTTCATAATTGCGGTATTCGCCTTAGTATCAGGGTTCCTCTCTGATATTTTTGGACGTAAACGTCTATCTATAGCAGGATTCGTTATGTTAGGTTTGGGATACGCTATGCTGGGAATTTACCCAGGGGTTATCTTTAGTTGGTACTTTTACACGGTTGTCGACGGAATTGCTTGGGGAATTTTATATGCAATCTTCCTTATTGTTCTGTGGGGGGATATCGCCTATGACCGTTCTAGTGGCAAATTTTATGCCCTTGGGGGCTTACCCTTTATTCTTGCATATTTTGTGCAAATTATGGCAGGTTACTACATTGCTGAAGTTGTTTCAGTGTATACAATTTTTTCGCTGGCTAGTTTTTTCTTGTTTTTGGCTGTTATTCCCTTAATGTATGCTCCTGAAACTCTTCCTGAAAAGGCTAGGAGGGAGAGGGAGCTTAAAAGTT
>JAVZIQ010000042.1:0-9029 GCA_038871175.1 Bathyarchaeia archaeon
TGAAACATGAACATATAGACATTATTGCGCTTGCAGGAGATGGAGGAACCTATGACATAGGCATACAGGCCCTTTCAGGAGCAGCGGAGAGAGGACACGATTTTCTCTTTGTGCTTTACGATAATGAGGCCTACATGAATACTGGAATACAGAGAAGTGGGGGAACACCTTTGGGTGCATCTACAACGACGTCGCCTGCGGGCGAAGTAATACCCGGAAAACTTGAACCTAAAAAGCCCATAACTGAAATAATGGTGGCTCATGAAATTCCCTACGTCTCCACAGCCTCACCCTATTATTGGCGAGACTTGATATTAAAAGTTAGGAGAGGCTTAGAGGTTAATGGTCCAGCTTTTCTACATGTCTTAGCGCCGTGTCCAAGAGGTTGGAGAAGCGACCCAGCAAAATCCATAGAACTTTCCCGTCTAGCAGTGGAAACATGCATATTTCCCCTATGGGAAGCAATAAACGGTGAACGCCAGCTTTCAGCCCCAAGTAAAGTAATAGCCCTAAGCCCGCAAAAGAAAAAGTCAGTTAAGGAATATCTTCAGCTTCAGGGGAGGTTTAGACACTTATTCACTCCGAAATTTGAAAAAATGTTGGATAAAATACAGCAAATAACAGATATACGATGGAAAAGACTGCTTGAAAAATGTGGAATGGCCTAGAAGGCTAGCTGTGCCTCAGCCGAGCTTTTAAGAAATTTTTCTATTTCTTTTTCCGCGTTGTCAGCCTTTATGAATATGGGCACATTTTCTATTCCAGTAGCTATATAACTTGACAGAAGCCACTCGCCAGGGGCAAATTCTAAGGTTTTCTCAAGCATTCCCTTATCAATCATGAAAGTGTCACTTATTAAGGCACGGTCATATGGGCGTGGCAATGTTCCTACAAAGTAGGTGTGGAGTTGTTGAAGGGCGTTTGTGTTCAGATAGGCAATTCGCTGGGTTGCTATACAAACTCCAAGTCCGTATTTCCTTCCTTGCCTAAGCAGCATTTCAACCTGTTTACTGCACTTTTTATCTATTCCAGCTGCTCCTGAAAGCTCTGGAATGAACTCTTGAGCTTCGTCAAACACTAGAAGAATGTAGGGCTTCACCTGAAATCTGCGCTTCCTCCGTATAAGAAGATTCTGAGCCAAAGTTATGACGAGCTCCTTTATTATCGCCGGATCAGAAATTGAAATACATATAAGCCTCGTTTCTCCCTCAAGCAGCTCTCTAATTTTATCAGCTGTCAGCCAATCGGCCTCACGCTTCTCCTCTTCAACCCTCTTTTTTATGCGGTCTATCAAAGTGTTTCTAGTTGTTCCCCAGGCATATAACCCACTTTTTTCATGAACCTTAAACTCTTCTATAGTTTGTACGGAGATTCTATCTATGTACCTGACGAAGTTTTCGTCTACCTCCTGGTTTTCGCTTAAACCATGTTCCGCCATATAGTCGATGATGGCGTCATGAATCTTTTCTATAGCGTTGAGATAATGAGGCTTGTCTGTGCAGTTCTTCCTCTGATCGTTTAGCTCTTCAAGGAATTGAGTGTACGTTGGAATCTTCTGTTTTGGTCTAGCGTAAAAAGCCACCTTTCCCTTCTCTATTATAAGCCTTAACCCAGCCTTTATCCTCTCATCTGCTTCATATTCCCTTGGTTTTACGACAGAGTTAAAAAACTGGTCTACAGAGTCAACTCTATTTTCAAGTATAATCTTTGCTGAAATATCATCTTTTGCCAGCATGTCCAGCAGGAGGAATATGTACTCGCAGCTAATATCGAAAACCACAACTTTCACGTTGTCTGTGTGTATTAAAATGCGCCGAAGAATGTTTGACATCAGGTTGCTTTTCCCTCCGCCTGTGAAGGCAAAAACTCCAAAATGATAACGTACAAGTTTCTCAAAGTCAACGTATATCGGTATTATAGTTTTGCTTGTCTCGAACATTTTGATCACGCCAAGCCTTGGATCCAAACGTGCATCCTCAACAGTTTTCGACGGATCAATGCCTATTCTCTCAGCAATTTCCTGGTTGTACATGCGGTTTATCATGGCGCTGTTTAGTATGTATACTGGACTGCCCACAACCGGGTAGGAAAACCCTTTGAAAAACTCGAACTGGCCGTTATCGCCTATAACTAAATCGTAATTTATGGGTATGGCGTCTATCTGGATCATCATTGTGGATTTGTCGTCTGTCTGCCAATCAGCCTCTGACTGTTCAATTATTTCAAACTGCATTGGATAGTAGCCATGATCAGACAAACCTCTAAGCCCAAAGTGTTCCGGCCAAACTCGGCTAATCTCCATAAGCGTGTAACGCTCCTCGCCTAAAAGCGTCTGTTTAAAGTTTCGAGAGGCTAGAAGCATGCCCTCCTCAAGAAGGCCCATAAGATCCCTATGATATTCAACTTTTATGCGGCACTGGTAACGAGCACTTGTTCCAGCAACTTTCGACTCGTCGCCTCCTGCAAAAAAGCGGGGAATAACAGCTGCTAGCCTAGCGTTAAACCTGCCCTCAAGATCTGTGAAGCATAGTCTGTTAAATTTGTTCTCTTCTTGCAGCTTCAATTGCCATCCTTCTCTCCCTAAAAGTGCTCATATAAAATATAAACCGCCTCAATTTATGGTTATTGAGTATCCATTCAGCTGTCGTGTCAACTATACGCTTAAATTGGCTATAATTCCACTTAGCAATTTTGTCAGCAACAAACAGGGGGGTGTTATGCCCGAAGGCCTCAGGAATGTTTGAGGGAGCCATAGCCACTAGAACATTCATTATTAGATTTTGAAGTTTATTTGGAACGTCCTTGTTCATAAACAGTATAACCTCCAAAGGTTCCACAGCGCCGTCGCTGAGCTCATTCCAAAACTCCACAACGTTTTCAGGTTTATAATCATATTCAGGGTATACTGGACGGTCTATCAACAGAACGTTGCTCCGCAACATATAATCTGTTTTAGCTTGGCTTAGCTGTACATAGGTTTTCAGAAAAGTTTTTTCAAGTCCTATCTTGTTTTTTATAGCTCCTGAAACGTAGCCTTTTCGGCCACGCCTGTCAAGGACCATTGTTCTAAAGGCGGAGTCATATTCTATAAGGCTCCAAGGTGGACTAATTTTCTCAGAGTTTAATATGCTGGCAGCCTGCAGGATCATGCGGTCTGTGTTCGGCATTTTTTCAAATTCCTCTATGGGGATAGGGGACTTCAAAAGGTCGTTGGTGTGCATTATCGGTATTAGCTGACGTTTAAAGTCTCTTGCAGCCGTATCTTTTGTTATACCTATTAATAAAATATGCCTTTTCCAGCATTCCTCTATTAGCATATGTAGAGTGAAAAGCGTTAAGAATGCTATATCAAGCGTGGTTAGCCAATGTTCCTTCCCGTCCTTAACGATTTTAAGCGGATTTGCAGTTTCTAATTTTTCTCCAGAAAAGAATCTGTCACCTATGCTCACTACAAGTTTTTCTATACGTTTCCAGGTTCCGGCATACTTTTGGTTTAGGGCATAAAAGTTATTTTCCTCGAATAAAATCCCTGCGTTCACGAGGTTTTTCAATCTTCTTATAACTCTTCTGCTTCTTTTTTCATCTGTTATGTCGAATTCTGTGAAAATCTGTTTTTCTGTTAAGGGGCCATTCCTTTTAAGCAAGTCCACTATGGCATAGCTTATATAATCAGCTCTTGGAGGCGGAAGCCTCAATACCTCGTTGCAAACCTGTTGCCTCGCTATCTTCAAATCGTTGATATCTATAGACTCTCCATCAATTTTATAGCCTAGAATGCTGCTTTTTGCTTCCCATAATGAACGTTTTGAAGTATCATATAGAAGGCTTGCACGTTCTATCGATAGACTTCTATCCATTATGATAATTCTAAAATTTTGTTCCGCATCTTTGGAAAGCTTGTACGCCAAATAGTACTCTGCGAAAGTCATTATCCAATTTGCCACTGTTGCATTATTAATTATGGACTCCTCTGTTAGATGTTTAGCTAAATTAATTTCTTCAGGCTGGGAAACTTCAAAAAAGGTTTGGTCAACTTCTGGAACCTCGTTAACATAAATCGGCACCACGCTTGATATCCCTGCTCCATACCTAATAGCCCTATCGTCATATTCGACAAGGGGAAGCTCATTTTCTTTGAATTTTATCGTTCCAGTTGAAGCGTAGGCGCCTCCGAAGAAGACTATCAAGTCGAATAGAGGCCTTGAATACATAGTTCCATCTATACCTGCGAAACGTACTGTGGATGTTCCAAAAAAATCCTCTGAGGTTTTAAAAGCCTCATTACAGCTAAAATCCTTTTTTATAAGGTCTGAAAGGAGATTCTCATAGTATTTTCTGATTGAAGAAAAACGTTTTTCATAATCTAAAACTTGGACGCTTGCACCATGCTTTAGAATTTCGCAACTTCGTTTTATCATGTCGCCCACTAAAGATGACTTCAATTTTGCCCCCTCAACCAAATCAAACTTTTATGATAGATGTAAAAACCTTTTTAAATTAAGCTTCTAATTCTCTCGGTTTTAAAGCGTTTAAATACTTCATAAAATACTTTGAAGAACTGAGTTGAGAGGATGCCAGACAAAGTTAAGCATTTAATAAAGGGGGTTGATAAGAGAAAGGTCGACTTTGAAGTTAGACAGATGGCCATAGAAGACCTTCCAGAGGTATGGAATTTAGGCGAGAATATTTTTACTCCCTCAAGCCTACAGTTTACCTATAGAACTTGGAATATTAATGAGCTCCTTTCGCTTTTTCAGGAAGACCCAGAACTATGCTTGGTGGCTGAGGACGCTAATACAAAGAGAATTGTTGGATTTGTAATGGGTAGGATATTGAAGCGCCCTTTTAGCCCTTGGACTTACGGTTACTTCGCTTGGGCCTGCGTGAGAAAGATTAGACAGAAAAAAGGCGTGGGAAAAAGGCTTTATAGGGAGTTGGAAAAAAGGTTTAAGGAGAAGGGAGCACGCATAGCCATAGTGGATGTTGAAGGCAACAATCAAGCTGGAATAAAATTCATAGAAAAACTAGGTTTTAGAAAAAGCCAAACTTATATTTGGTATTCAAAAAATCTTGAACAATAGAAAATGTAATTATTACATTATTTAAAGAAAATATTATTTATATTTGGAAAAATTTTAAATTTAAATATAAAAAATTTATAAACAAGCGGTGTTTACTCCTTCTCCAAACCTATAGGGCATTCAAGAGGACGTGGCCATGCAGAAAAATTTAACTCTAATTAAAAAAGGTGCGTTTGACTTGCCAAAGCCTTTAGAACAGCTTTCTGAAGAAGAAATTCTCAGAAAAAAGTGTGTAGGCCGCGTAATGACACATACGCTGAAATATTTAACAAGTATGTTTGTTGAAAACAATTTTGAATGGATGCTGCCTGTAATCTTCTCCAAATCTACAGATCCCTTATGGCCAGATCCCGGAGAATCCATTGAAAAACGTGTTGAAGTGGAAATTTACGGAGAAACCGTTAGAACAACCCTAAGTATGATAATCCACAAAATGGTCGCCTGCTCTTTGGCTTATCCCAAGCTTTTTGTCTTATCTCCCAATGTGAGGATTGAGAAGAATGAAAGGGCAACCACAGGAATTCACGCTTATGAATTCACCCAGCTCGACTTTGAGGTTAGAGAAGCCAGCTCCGCTGATATCATGGCTTTCGTTGAGAGAATGCTCTGCGGTTTAATTCAAAGTCTAAGGAGAAAGTTAAGCGAAGAATTGGCATACCTTGGAAGATATAAGAGCTTGACAGTTCCAAGTACGCCTTTCAGAGTTTATGACAGAAAAGAGCTTGAAGACAATTATGGAAAAATATGGGAAAACAAGCTTCTGGCAGAAGCTAAGGAGCCATTTTGGGTTACAAACATTCCACGGGAATTTTATGACTTTGAAGATTTTGAAAGTGGAAGATGGGACAACTACGATTTGATTCTTCCAAAATACGGAGAAGTTTTATCCGGGTCTAAAAGGGAATGGAGCTACAGAAAAATTGTTAAGAAAATGCAGAGGGACGGAATTAAAAAAGAAAACTTTAAAATACTTCTGTCGCTAGCAAGGAGAGGTAAAATCATCCCTTCAGCGGGTGCAGGAATAGGAGTTGAAAGACTTGTCGCATGGATTTCAGGATCGAAACATATTGGAGAAACACAACCCTTCCCGAAGATTCCAGGAATAATATATGACCTATAGGAGCGACAAATTGCAGGAACAAATTACACCGTTTGAAGTTTTAAGGTGGAAAATGGGCGATGAGGATTATGAGAAATTATCTGCCTTGACGAATTTCCAAGTTTACCAGTTCATCGCCGAAGCTGCAGAACTCTGCAACCCTGAAAGAATTTTCATTTGCGATGATTCTCAAGAGGATATTGCATACATTAGGCATCAGGCAATAGCCTCCGGAGAGGAGAAGCCTTTAGCAATTCCAGGACACACAGTTCATTTCGACGGGCTTTACGATCAAGGAAGAGACCGCGAAGTTACAAAGTACCTCGTTCCAAAAGGGGACTATCTGAGCAGGGCCCTCAACCAGATTGACAGAGACGAAGGCTTGGCAGAGGTAAGGAATCTGCTGAAGGATTCAATGAAAGGTCGCACCATGATCGTTAGATTTGTTTCTTTAGGGCCTCCGAAATCCCCATTTACAATCCTGGGTTTGCAGTGTACAGACTCATGGTATGTGGCTCATTCGGAAAGCCTACTGTTCAGACCAGGCTATGAGGTTTTCCGCACAACGGAACCATTTAGAGGTTTTCTACGCGTTTTACATTCTTCCGGTAAATTAAACGAAAACATGGTTAGCGTAGAGCATGATAAGAAACGCGTCTATATTGACTATACAGAGAATACAATTTACAGCGTCAACACTCAGTATGCCGGCAACTCTGTTGGTTTTAAGAAGCTTGCATTCCGGTTGGCCATTAGGAAGGCTAACCAAGAAGGTTGGCTTGCCGAACACATGATGATTATGGGTGTAAAGGGCCCTGGAGGTCGAAAAACCTACTTTGCAGGGGCATTTCCAAGCGCCTGCGGGAAAACTTCAACAGCCATGCTTCCTGGAGAGACTATTTTAGGAGATGACATTGCTTACATCCGTAACATTGACTCGACTGCCCGTGCAGTTAACGTTGAATGCGGCATATTTGGAATTCTACAAGACATTAACCAAAAAGATGACCCTTTAATCTTTAAAGCCCTCACAAGCCCGGGAGAGGTTATTTTCTCCAACGTTCTTGTTAAGGAGGGGAAGCCTTACTGGCTTGGCATGGGATGCCAACTACCAAAAGATGGAATAAACTATACTGGGCAATGGTGGGAGGGCAAAATGGATGAACATGGCAACCCAATTCCTCCAGCTCATAAAAACGCCCGCTACACCATATCCCTTAAAGCACTTGATAACTGCGACCCTGAACTGGACAACCCTTTAGGTGTGGAGCTAGCAGGCATAATGTATGGCGGACGCGACCCGAAGGCTTACGTGCCAGTTCAGCAAAGCTTCAACTGGGAGCACGGCATAATATGCTATGGCGCTTCCTTAGAAACTGAAACGACTTTCGCCACGATAGGAAAAGAAGGCATTCCTGAAATAAACATGATGAGCATCCAAGACTTCATCTCCATCCCCTTTGGACAGAACATTCGAAACAACCTTTCATTCGGCAGAAAACTTAAGAAACCCCCAATAATTTTTGGAGTAAACTACTTCTTGAAAGACATGAAAACCGACAATTATGTTAATGCACCAAGAGACAAACACGTGTGGGTAAAGTGGATGGAGCTCAGAGTGCACAAAGATGTAGGCGCCCTAGTCACCCCCACGGGTTTAATTCCTAAGTATGAGGACTTGCAAGCATTATTTAAAGAGGTTTTAGGCAAAGAATACCCTAGAGAAGACTACATTAAACAATTCACAATTAGGGTTCCGGAAAATTTGGCGAAAATTGATCGTGTTAAAGGGTTTTACCTGGAAAAAGTTGCCGACACTCCTGAAGAACTCTTCCAAATATTAGATCAGCAACGTGAACGCCTGCTCAGCGTAAGGGAAAGCCTAGGAGATTACGTTTCTCCCGAAAAATTCCCAGAAGAATGAGACATGTAAATTTCTAGCCTTTTCTAACTTTAAGGGCTTCTCCACTATTTTGGCAAAAATATGTTTAAATTTTAAATTTGAAGTTAAGCATTCCACCAATAAATAATGGAAAGTTTTTTATGTATAATCGTGGAAAAACCATGTTAATTGGATACATCGGGGGAAAATAAATGGCTAAATGTCCAAAATGTGGAGCTGAAGTTGCGACACCTAAGAAAAAATGGACTATGGCAGGGCGCCCAGATAAAACTGGAAAAAGGATGCAGTTGGAAATAGGGCTTTTCGACTGTCCAAAGTGTAAGAAACCCTTTAGAGAAGTGTTAAGCAAAAAGAAGGTTTAAAAGCAGCGGTATTCGGCGACCTTCATGCCTAAGGCTAAACAAAACATTTGCCCTGAATGCGGGGCTGAGGTTAAAGATCCATACAAAACTTGGGAGTTGGTTGCGCCATTTCCAGATAAGAAGATGAGAATAACAGTAACGATATTTGGAATGTATGAGTGCCTTAAATGCGGCAAAAAATTCAAAGGAATAGTTGGGAAAGCCAAACTCGGCGCTGAGGGTATAGAAATCTAGAAACTCCATCCAAAACCCCTTTATTTTTATTTTTAAACTTCATTCTAGAAAAGTTGACTTATAATACTAAAATTTGAATAAAGGGTTTAAGATGGCAAAGGAAAAACTTAGAATTGTCTGGAAAAACGAGTACTTCCAAACGGCAATAACTGTAGCCCTAATGCTGATAATAGTTTTCGGTTTATATTACGGTTCACAAATAATACTTGGAACAGAATATCCTGCGTTGGCTGTCGCTTCTGGAAGCATGCTTCCAACTTTAAACGTTGGAGACCTGATAATAGTTCAGAGGGCTGATCCTGAACGCATAAATGTAGGTAAACTCTCCGGGGACATACTTGTTTTTAGAA
>JAVZIQ010000042.1:9039-15917 GCA_038871175.1 Bathyarchaeia archaeon
CGGACGGCTATTACCTGATTACAACACTGGGAGACAACACATATGGTGAAAAAGACCAGTTTTCCCCTTGGGATTCATCTCTGCTTGTGGGCAAAGTTGTGTGCAGAATACCCTTCATAGGTAACATTCCACTACTTCTCCATTCTGAAAGGAACATGTACATATTTATTCTAATAACTCTGATAATCCTCATAGTCCTAATGTTTCCCTTCAGCTTTGGCGGGAAAGAAAAAGCCGGAGAGGAAAAGTTTGGACATTTAAGGACCATCGCCTACTATTTGGCTGTAAATGCTTTAGCCATAGCCTTTCTAATTTTCAGCATTTGGGGTTCATTTACGTTTTGGCAGCCAGGCGCCTCACCACAGCAGGCGACGGTTTTCGGCATGTACTCGGATTTAAAGTTTCACCATATGTTTGCGGATGAAGCATGCCTCTCTCAAGGATTTATGTTCTATAAAATAGACTGCAAATTAGATGGAGGGGTTCGGTTAGGCGTTCCAACATTTTCATGGTATCAGTTGTCAGCTATTTTCATCGCCTTATTCAATGTTTGGAAGTTAATGGGATTTTTAAAATGTTATAAGCGTTAGAAAAAATTTATTATATGGTTTGAAGCCTAAGGCTTTATAAAGGTATTTAAATACATGATTATTGGAAGGTGTGTTTATGCCTAAAGTTAAAGCGGTGATAAGTATTGAGAATGTTGTTGCCTCTGCAACTTTAAACCAGAAAGTTGACTTGAACGCTGTGGTTAAGGGTTATCCTGGAGTTGAATATCGTCCTGAACAGTTTCCAGGTCTTGTCTTTAGGCTGAAGAGGCCTAAAACAGCTACTTTAATCTTCAATTCGGGAAAAATGGTCTGCACAGGGGCTAAGTCTGAGAAGGAGGCGAGAAGGGCTGTTGTTAAAGTTATAAAGGAGTTGAAGAAGGGCGGCATAATAATTATTGGTAAGCCTGAACTGAAAATTCAGAACATTGTGGCTTCTGCTAGTTTGGGAGGGATGATAGACCTTGAGAAGGCTGCTTACACTCTAGGAAAAACAATGTATGAACCGGAGCAGTTTCCAGGTTTAATATATAGAATGGATAATCCAAAGGTTGTTATACTTCTTTTTGCAAGTGGAAAACTCGTTTGCACCGGAGCTAAAAAGGAACAAGATGTTTACGACGCTGTTTATAGGCTTCACCAAGTATTAGAGGATAAAGAGCTAATATTTTACCAGTAAATCTCCCCTATCCAACATCCAAACTTTTTATTCTCTTCTTTTAACCTGTTTCAAAATGGTTTGCAGTTGATCGTCTGTTATGGCTCCTATATCATATAACATTCTTGCAGCTTCGCTGATTTTCAGAAGTGAATGAAGCCTTATCCCACTCTTCTGAAGTTTCTCGCCTCCTCCTTCCTCCCTGTCTAGGAGAACAACGGCATCCGTCACAAGCCCACCCTCAGCTGCAACAGCCCTCACAGCCCTGGTGAGAGATGACCCTGTTGTAACTAGGTCGTCTACGAGCAAAACGTGGTCTCCAGGTGTCAGAACTCCCTCAACCCTCCTCTGCCTTCCATGGAGACGCACACCCTTACGGATGTATAGGAAGGGCTTTTTCAAATTGTAGGCTATTATAGAGGCGAAGGGTATGCCTGCAACTGGAATCCCAGCCACTCTGTTGAATTTTTCAACACCTACCTTCTCCTTTACAAAGCCTGTGTACAGGGTGGAAACTTTTTGAAAGGCGTCTGGAAAGCTTGGAACAACCCTTAGGTCTATGTAGTATGGGCTTATCTTGCCGCTTGTAAGCTTAAAAGTTCCAAACTGTAAAGCCCCTATGTTCTTGAGTATTTTACAAATCTCAACCTTAAAGGTTTCAACTCCTTCATTTTCCGACATAAACTTACACCTTTTTCACAACTTGATAGACTTTGCCCATTTCAGGCACTATGCAAATAACTTTCGGCATCTCCCTTTTTAATTTTTCAGCGAACTTTTTCAAATCCCCAGTTGAGCCAGCATGATAGGGAACCGCCATATTAGGCTTAGTTAACCTTGCAATTTCAAAGCCTGTTTCCGGCGAAGCCCCAGGAGCTATACCTACAGTGCAGAAAACAAGGTCAAACTTTTCCCTTTCCCCAATTTTCGCCATTTCCGGAAAAGGAAGACTGTCAGCTGTGTGGAATACTTTGACTTCATCATCGCTTGATATAACGAAAGTTACAGGTGTGGCTGCTGGAGGATGATTACACTTTTCAGCCTTAACTGAAACTTCGCCGAGTTTAACCTCTGATCCCTGGTGAACCTTAACAAGTTTCTCAGGCGGTATAAGGTTACGCAGCCTTCCCGCTGAAGTTAGGTCGGCTATAACCATGCACTCATTCATTTTTTGAATGTCGGAAACAAGCGCTGGATCTAGATGGTCATAATGTTCATGGCTTATGAGAACAGCATCAACCTTCTGAAAAGTTTTCGGTTTAACATCAACAGGGTCGATCACAAGGGTTTTAGAAGGAGTTTTTATAGTTACTCCGGCATAGCGGTTAAACCATACAAACAGTATTTCATTTTTTCCAGGAGTTTTCTCAAGGGACATATCTACCCTCTCAATATTTTATTTCAGTTTAACCCTTAAAGGCTTATGCTAAAATTTACAAAATAAAAGAAAACCGACGTACGAGTTTGGAATGTTCGGGGAAAGCTTTCGCTACATTCTGCATTTAATCTTGCATGCCCCACTAATAAGGCTTAATAGTTGCTGACAACGTTTTTCATATAAAAGTGAACTCTGATGGTTGATGTTTGGCTACCCTATGGTGAGACCGAGGTCTGCTTGAGAGTTCCCACGAGAAATTTTCTAGGGTGCTTAGAGCCTTTGGGAGAGAAGGCAGCTCAAGACGCTGAAGCTGAAATTGGAAGGGCTTTGAAAGAGCCTATTGGTTCAAAGCAGCTGAAAGAAATTGTTAGGTCTGGAAATAAGGTTGTCGTTGTTGTTGAAGATTGTTTCGCCCGTGAGCCGATTCATTTGATGGTTTCCTGTTTGCTTGACGAATTGAATAAGGCTGGAGTTAGTGATGAATGTGTAACAGTGATACTTGGATGTGGGATGAGGAGAGCCTTTGGCGATGAGGCTTTCAGGGTTTTGGGAGATGATGTTGTTAAACGCGTGAGGGTCATAAGTCATGATTGCAGGGCTGCGGATAACGTATATGTAGGGATGACTAATTTTGGAAATAAGGTTTATTTAAACCGTTTTTTTGTGGAGGCCGATGTTAAAATATTGACGGGTTTGTTAGGCTTTCACTGGTGTGCTGGGTATGGAGGGGGGAGGAGTGGGGTTATTCCTGGTGTTGCTGGAGAGGAGACGATAAAACATAATTCCGCCATGATTCTTAACGCTAATGCTAAAATTGGTTTTTTAGATGGCAATCCAGTTCATATGGACATGTTGGAGGCTGCAAGGCTTGCAAAGGTGGATTTTATATTAAACGTTTTGTTAGGTAGAAGGGGTGATGTTGTAAGGGCTTTTGCAGGGGATGTGGAGCAGGCTTTCTATGAGGGAGTTAAGTTGATTGATGAAATTTACCGCACACCTGTTTATAGAAGAGCGGATATAGTTGTTGTAAGCCCTGGAGGGAAGCCGTATGATTTAACTCTTTCTCAGGCTTTGATGGCTGTTGAAGGCGCCTTAGAGGTTGTTAAACGTGGAGGCGTGGTGATTTTGGCTGCTGAATGTATTGGAGGGTATGGAGACGAGGTTTTTCGTGATTGGATGGTTAAGTTTAAGGATTTAAAGGCTGTTGAAAGAGAATTTAGGCAAAACCCTGTTTTTGGAGGGCATTCAGCTTATCATCTTTTGAGGGCATTGCAGAAAGCTCAAATAATATTGGTTTCAGCCATGCCGGATTACTATGCAGTGAACGTTTTCAGGCTTAAAACTGCAAGGACTGTGAATGAGGCTTTAAACGAGGCTTTCAAAATTTTAGGTGAAAACTCTAAGGTTTTGGTTATGCCCTATGGAAACTTCACATTGCCCGAAGTTAAAGCGGATGATTAGCGGAAAAGTTTAAAATAATGGATGTAGCCGTAATTCCGCATGTAAACCATCATGGAAGTTAGAGCTTGCAGCAAACTTTCACTTTGAGAAAGTTCCATATAAGAGACTTGGAAAGCGTGGTGTACATTAACCGAACATGCCTTCCTGAAAATTATGTAAACCATTTTTTCATAGACTTACATGAAAGGTTTCCTGAAACCTTCATTGTGGCTGAGGAAAACGGAGAAGTTGTAGGCTACATAATGTGCCGCATTGAAACGGGCTTATCCAACTTCGGCTTCGGCGGCTTCATAAAAAAGGGACATATAGTTTCAGTTGCAGTTATGCCTAAGCACAGGCGCAAGGGCATAGGGCAGGCTCTTGTAGAAAAGGCTATGGAGGGCATGCGCCTATACAATGCCAAGAATTGTTTTCTAGAGGTCAGAGTTACCAACTTGCCTGCAATAAGCCTATACAAAAAGCTTGGATTTAAAATTATAAGAACAATTCATGGGTATTATTCAGACGGTGAAGATGCCTATTTAATGAGTAGAGAAATTTAAAAACGCCTTAAAATTATGCTTTTAAAACATGAAATTAAAATTAATAGGCAAGGTAGATGAAACTCTTTTGAAAATTGAAATAAATCTTGAAGAGATTTTTAATTCTTCATTAAGTGTCTTGTCCAACCTTCTGGATTCTGATATTTTACAGTTGGCCCACTTTCCCAAATAGCGTCGAATAATGTTATGAACTCCTCCCTTGAAAGCCTCCTATTCATAATGGTCAAGTTTCATAGGTACCTAATCCTTTAAAGGTGTTATTTTTGTTTTTGAATTATATCCAAAGCTGAAATTTTCAAATTTTGCAGAAAAAGTTTTGACATAATTTATAATGTATCATAATAGTAATGTATAACAATAGTGTTCAAGGAGAGTCGCTAGATTATGTATTGATTGGAAAGTAGAATTTAATGAAGGGTTTTATGGCTGCTTTGGCGATTTAAAGTTTTCGAATCACTTGAATGCTAAAGGCTAGGTTGTCGCTCTTTCGGTTTTACTCTTCTGTGGGGGTTGCTTCAACGACTTCGGCTTCGGCAAATCTTCTGCTTATTCTTGTTATCTTTATTTTCACATGGTCTCCTGGTTTTGTGTTTGGTATGAAGGTCACTAGTCCTTGAATTCTTGCTATTCCCTCTCCTCTTCTGCTTGTTTCTTTAACGTCTACTTCGTATTCCTTTCCTACTTCAACTGGTTTTGGAGGATACCTTCTTGGACCTCCAAATTCTCTTCTTCCGCCGAACCTTCTTCTTTCTTCCATCCGTCTCACCTCTCTAAACTTTTAATTTATGTTCCGCGTTTACTCGATTGTTAATTTTCCGTATCTTCCAACGTTAAGCTGGATTTCCCCTTTGAAGCTTGTTACGTAGCCGTTTTCCACTTTGACTTTATCGTTGACTTTGACTTGGTTTATCTGGTCGTTCCATAAGGTGAGCTTTATCTGGCCTGTTTCGTCTGCTATTATGGCTGTTGCAACTTTGTGGGTTGTGTCTTTAAACCTTGAAAGCACTTCCCTTGGATCAGATTTCTCAATAACCTTTGCCTCTACATTGACGCGTTTCATGCCGTTTCGAAGTTCCCTAATTTTCATTTTAATCCTTCCTTTAGGTTATTCTTTCCGCGACTGCAAATTTTCCTCCCACGGAGACAACTCTAACTTTAACTCTTTCCCCCATCTTGCTGTTTGGAACAAAAATTAAATAACCCTGTATTCGGGCTATTCCATCGCCTCTGCTTCCAATGTCGTCTATTACAACCTCTAGCTCCTGGTTTTCTTTAACAGGGGTTGTTTGAAAAAGTGGCCTGCTAGCACTGAATCTTCTACTACCTCCAAACCTTCTCGGTTTTCTTTGGATGTTTTTTGTTTTTTCCGGAAGCCTTCTTGGCATACGGTTTTTTCGTCCTTATCGCGGAACCAGCCTTCCAAAAACTTCAATGTCACGCGACACTGAGGTTCTGGTTAAGGCTAGTTACATGAGAGAAAGCATACACACATATAAACCTTGCTAGCCATGGCTTTCCCGTGGGTTGAGGTAAATGGTATATATGTTTGAAAGGCATTTCCTATGATGCTGAAAAAGCTGCTGCAGAGGATTGGAAATTGAACGTGGAGGGGGCTTATGCTAAGCCACTAGTTCAGCTTGAAAATGTGCATAAAGAGTACAGGGTTGGAAACATTACAACGTTGGCTTTAAAGGATGTGAACTTTAAAGTTTATTCAGGTGAGCTTTTGGCGATCATGGGCCCTTCAGGATCTGGGAAAACAACCCTGCTTAACATGATTGGGCTTTTGGATAGGCCTTCCTCAGGAAAAATTCTCTTTGAAGAACTTGACATTTCAAGGCTTGACGATAAAACCCTTGCCAATTTGAGAAACACGAAGCTGGGGTTTATCTTCCAAACATTCAACCTTGTTAATAGGCTGAATGTTTATGAAAACATTGAGTTACCTCTAATACCAAGGGGGATTCCTCGTAAAGTTAGGGCTGAAATGGTTATGGAAGCTCTGTTTAAAGTTGGAGGTGAAGAAAGCTGGCTTTCTAAAAAGCCAAACCAGCTTTCAGGGGGACAGCAGCAGAGGGTAGCCATAGCAAGAGCCATAGTGGGTAAACCCGTTATAGTGCTTGCAGACGAGCCTACTGGAAATTTAGATAGAGCCTCAGCCAAAGTTGTTGTAGAGACTTTCCTAAACCTTAATAAGGCTGGGCACACGGTTGTGGTTGTAACACATGACCCTGAAGTGGCTAACTGCATGGAAAAAATATATGTAATAAGAGATGGAGAAATTATAGAGA
>JAVZIQ010000043.1:0-15469 GCA_038871175.1 Bathyarchaeia archaeon
TAAGGTTATTTAATGTATATTGCTTTAATTCTGTGTGATTAAAATGCTTGTCATTTATCCTAAGGTTAAACTATGGTTTGTAGACGAGAATGGTGAATCAGTTTTCGGCGAAGGCCTAGCAATGCTTTTAGAGGCTGTTGAGAAATATGGATCTCTATCTTTGGCATCTGATTATTTAGGTATGTCCTATAGGTATGCCCTCCATAGAGTTTCGCTTGCTGAGAAGCGTTTAGGTTTTGAAATTGTTAGAAGACGTCGAGGTGGGGTGTTAGGAGGCTCATCAGAGCTTACTCCTGAGGGAAAAGAGCTGCTTTTAAGGTTTAAAAAAATAGAGCGCGAATTGGAGAAAATATTGGAAGTCTACAAGAAGGTTTGATTAAGTGTTCTAGGGTTGAGGTTTAGTTTTCAGTTACGTCGCGGTTTGAATACTACACTCTTGGAGGCTGTTTTGAAATTCGGGGTTCCCCCTCCTTCGGATATTACTTGCATGATCTTTTCACCATCTATTACTTTTATTCCGCCAATTAGCGTGACGCCATGCTTAAACAGCGGGTCTGGAAGGACACTTGCGCTTGGGCCTACAAGGCCTATTTCCCTAGCTCCTTTTGAAAGTTTCAAAATATAATCTATTGTTCCATTTGCCAGAGTAGTTCCTGTGATTATAGCTACATTTGCTAAAGGAAGAACTTCTTCTGCGGCTGTTTCCGGAAGGATCCCGGTTTCGCGTAACCTTGGATTTTTTTCCAATATGTAGAATTCATCGGTTTTCTCCTTGATTTTTCTAACGAATGGATGAATGTTCCCCACCATAACCACAGTATCTTCTTTTCTAATTTCAATATGGTCTAGAAAATCCCCCTCTGCAATTACATATTTTTCCTTGTTTTTGTCTATGGCTATTTGTGATAAAGCATTTAAGGCAGCAACGCCAACAACGCTTTCACTTAAGTCCCAAGAAAGAGAAAATTCAGCGATTTCTAAAGCTGGCTTGCCTTTTAATGTTCCAGCTCGCCTCCACATTTGGCAGCAGTCAGGAATTATCTCACTTCCAAAAGTGTAGCAAACACCAACATGTCCAGTGTTAAGTTCCACTCCGGTATAGCCTAATCCCAATACAACCCTTTTAACATATAAATTGTCTATTTCTTGAACTTCACTCTTTATTAAAGACAGCACTTCTCTGATTATTTTTCCCGGCATCCTCTGCCACTAAAAAGACTGGGTTAGGCCCCGCTTAAAACTTTTATGCATATGACACGCGTAATCTTTTTATATCGATATTACAAAATTATAATATCGCTTCTAGGTGAGGAAATTGATAAAAAAGCAAAAGGATAACGAGGAGGATGTTGAGCTTGCCGCTAAGCTTCACGGGCATTTTTCTGCAGGTGTGGCATTAGGGGTTAGGATGGGACAAATCGGTCTTAAAAGACTCGGACTTTCCAGAGGAGATAAAAGGCTATTTGCAGTTGTGGAAACGTCTCTCTGCTTAGCTGACGGCATTCAGGCAAGCACTGGATGCACGCCTGGACATGCATCCTTACACATTGTAGACTTCGGAAAACTTGCTGTCTGCCTAGCTAGATCAGACACAAAAATCGGGTTTAGAATTGCATTAAAGCGTGATGTTCAGTCTCCTCTGGTTGAAGGTTGGATGATGCGGAAGGCGAAGCTGAATCATGAAATGGAAGAGGAACTTGCTAAAGAGCTACTGCGTTTAGACGAATCCTTTTTCACTATAGAAGAAGTAAGGATTGAACCGTTTTACGAGTATGATAACAGTGAAATAGTTCAATGCTCCAGATGTAAAGAGCTTCTTACAGGATCTAAAGCTGTTAAGAGGGAGGAGGAAATTCTCTGTAAGGCATGCTCAGGCCTGAGATACTACATGGTTAGACATACACCCAGTTAAGAGTAATTTTGAGGGGCTTGCTCGGTTATGAGAAAAATCATCTTGGCATCAACAATCATTTTAATTGTATTAATTGGTTTTTTAGGAATATACCTATTTTCATGGCAAAGAGAAAACCCTACAGGCAAAGGCAGAATAGAGGTAACGGATGCTCTTGGCAGAACTGTTGAAATAGCATTACCCGTAAAAAGGGTTATAATAACAGGACAAAGTGCTTGGCCTATCATAACTGTGGCCTACATGTTTTCTAACGCTAAAAGCCTTCTCTACGGTCTTGGAAAGGATATAAACGTACCGCTTTTCCAACTTGTTGATCCCAACATAGAATCTAAAATAGATTTAGATATCTATGGAACAGGACCTAACCTTGAAGCAGTAGCCTCCAAAAATCCTGATGTTGTAATACTTAAATCCACTATGAAGTCAAATCTCGGCGATCCCTTAGAAGAATTAGGTTTCAAAGTTGTTTATGTTGATTTCGAAAGTTTAGACAGCTACATGCGAGACGTTTTGGTTCTTGGAAAAATTTTTGGAGACGAAATAAAGGCTCAAGAAATTGCGAGGCATTATAACAAAACATATAGTCTTATCCTTTCTAGAACTTACAAAATGTATGAAAAGCCAAAAGTTCTATTCCTGTATTATAGCACTAAGGGAGGAACCGTTTCCTTTCAAACGCCTGGAGCAGGATGGCTTCAAACATTCATGATAGAAGTGGCTGGAGGTTGTCCAGTGTCAGGGAATCTTACTGGAAAAGGATGGAACACCATTTCCTTCGAGCAAATAGCCAGTTGGAATCCTGAGGTTATATTTTTAGTAACATATACCGATTCGCCTTCAGCTACCGACGTGAAAAACATGCTTTTCGAAGATCCCAATTGGCGATGGATAAAAGCAGTAGCACAGAAAAGGGTTTACGCAGTTCCTCATGACTGTAATAACGTTATGGCCCTTGGGAGCTGGGATACGCCTGGTTCCCGTTGGATATTGGGGCTTCAATGGATGGCTTTGAAAATTCACCCTTCAATTTTCAGCGATGTGGACATAACTGAGGAAGCCAAAAAGTTTTACATGGAAATGTATGGTCTTAACGAGGATGAGGCTGCAAGAGTAATTAATGGGATTAAGGGAGACCTCACGTAAGATGAAAGATGTCATTAATAGAAAAGCATCTTACAAGCGTGGCATATATTTTCTTATGATATTGGCTATTTTAGTCTCCACCTTTATATTGTCCCTCCTTGTAGGTAGATATTCCCTTAACATTCAAGATTTGTTTTTTAATGATCTTGGATTGGCTATAGTTTTAAATGTCAGGCTTCCACGGATATTGTTTGCAGTTGTTCTAGGCGGTGCCTTGTCTATTTCTGGGGCTGTCATGCAGTCAGCTTTCAAAAATCCATTGGTTGGGCCTGAAATTCTTGGAGTTAGCCAAGGAGCAGCTTTTGGAGCTGCTTTTGCCATACTATTCCTTCCAAAAGATCCTGTTACAATGGAGGTTTTGTCCATGGGCTTTGCCCTGCTAGCTCTTCTAGCTTCTTATGCTGTTTCTTCAGCAATAAAGTATGGTGGAAGAATTCTAAGGCTTGTCTTGGCTGGTTTGGCAGTTTCTGCAGTTTTCTCAGGCGGCGTGGGAATTTTGAAATGCCTGGCTGATCCTCTTAAACAGCTTCCAGAACTTACTTTCTGGCTTTTAGGTGGTTTGTACGGGGTGACTTGGAGGGACATTTTTTATATGGCTCCTTTGGCCCTGGCAGGGGTAATAGTGCTGTTTATTGCAAGATGGAGGATCAACCTGCTAACGCTGGAAGACGATGTCATAGTTTCTTTGGGTACAGATCCTGGAAAGTTGAGGGCAATCGTAGTTACTTCCGCTGTCATCGCGGCTTCAGCTGTGACTTCTGTGGCAGGTGTAATTGGATGGGTTGGGTTAACTGTTCCCCACATGGCAAGGAAAATATTTGGTGCTGAAAGCAGCATTGTAATCCCAGCTTCAGCCTTGCTTGGAGCGGTGCTTATGGTGATTTTTGATGATATTTCGAGGACAATTTCAGAAGGAGAGATACCGTTAGGAATTGTAACATCCATTCTTGGTGCGGCAATTTTTCTTATGATGCTTTCAAGGAAGGGAGATTAATGAGTAAAATATCCATTGAAAATTTAAAATTTAGGTATGAAAGTTCCAAAGAATACGTCTTGAAAGGGGTTTCTATGGAGTTTCCAGACGGCAAGATTACAGCTGTTCTCGGCCCAAACGCTTCAGGCAAGTCTACTCTCTTTAAAGTGCTCATAGGGGTACTACCACCGAATGAGGGGAACATTTATATCGATGGAAAAAACGTTGGAAACTTAAACCGTAACCATCTAAGCAGACTTATAGCTTGGGTCCCCCAAGAGGAGGACACTTTCTTCCCATATATGGTTTTTGAATACGTCCTTATGGGCAGAGCGCCACACTTGGACTTTCTAAGCCTACCGAATAGAAGAGACGAAGAAATTGTGGATTCTGTTCTCCTGAATCTTGGCTTATCAAACCTAGCCTACAGAAAGGTCACGAGCCTAAGTGGAGGAGAAAAAAGAATGGTTTCCATAGCAAGAGCCTTATCCCAAGAATCAAATGTACTTATTCTAGATGAACCTACTGCACATTTGGATCTTGGAAATAAGGCTAAAGTGCTGAATGTCATTAAGCAGATGGCTAATTCCGGCAGAACCGTTATTTTTTCGACACATGATCCTAATGAGGCCTCCCTTATCTCTGACAACGTGATATTAATGAATGGGGGTGAAGTAGTGGGCATGGGATCGCCAGCTGAGGCTATAACAAAAGAGGTTCTGGAGAAAATTTATGGAACACAGGTTGTGGTTAGTGAGGTGGAAGGAAAACCGGTGATAGGTCTACCTCTGAAGGGTTAAAACATTTTTTCAAGTAATAAAAATGCCTTACCTGTCAACGTCCTTTTTTATTGTGATTCTTACCTCTTCTACTTCTCCTACACCGTTTAGAGAGGAAATCATACCTAGAATTGTTTTTTTAATAAATGAACTGGGGAAAACCTTCAAAGGTATTCTGTTACCGTTAACCTCTATTACTACCTCCTCTTTATTTAATAATGGGCAGGTTTTCCTCTCTTCTATTCCTCTAACTATAGCTTTTGCAAAATCATTGCAGGAGTTATATCCGCATTCCCCGCAGTGTGAAAGGCTTGGAAGGCTTATCCAGGCCTTCTCCTCTACAATGTCTGCGAGTTTTTCAATTTCAGTTTTACAGTTAAATATCGGAATGTTTAAATCGCGGGCTTTTTCGACTTCCTCTTTTAAGCTTGCCATTATTCCTGAAATTGCAATAGCTAACCCATCATTGAAAGCCTTGGCTTCCTCTGCATCTTTAGCTGCAATTATTTTTGGCACAGTTTTTTCTTTTTCAAAACCTTCTAGAATAACATAGTCAAAGCCTTTAAACAGCATAAGCATTTCGTTTAAGCTCATCCTTCTCTTTATAAAGCAAACAGTTTCTTCAAGAGGGGCGGCTATTACAATCTCGGAGCCAGCCCTGCCATGCTCCCAAGTTTCCTTGCCTTGGGCGTCAACCCAACGGGTTCTAATCATATCTTTCGCCGACCCCACTCTGTAACCCCGTCTTTTAAGCTCAGAAATTAAATGTTGAATCACTGTTGTCTTTCCAGAATGCTTTCCCCCAACAACTGCAACAGGCTTGGACAAAGCTTTCCCCTCATTTAATGAAGGCTTAACTTGTAAAACTATATATTTAATGTTGCGTTTTTAACACCTTCGCCGGGAAAACCCATGCAGAGAAAAGACAGGAAAAGAACGCTTAAGCTGGTCTCATATGAAGAGGCTTTAAAAAAGCTTCGTGAGGCAATAGGCGTAAGGCAGATAAGCCTAGAAACAGTTCCTGTTGAAAGTTGTGTAGGACGCGTTCTCGCCGAAGATATAATATCTGAGGTTGATATCCCAAAAACCAATATAGCCATAGTAGACGGATACGCGCTTAGATCAGAAGATTCCCCTACAACTTCACACGGAAATCCTGTGACCTTAAGAATAGTGGGTAAGCTATATCCATGGAGCAGTTTAAACGATGCTCAAATATCCAAGGGTCAAACGGCGTATGTAACATGTGGTGCCCCTATACCTAAGGGCGCTGACGCAGTTGTTATGGTCGAAAACACCGTTTTAAGAGATGAAGAGATCGAATTGCGCAGCCCTGTTAGACCCGGCGAAGGTGTGGCCAAGGCTGGCGAAGACATTAGAAAAGGCTCTTTGATCCTTAAAAGAGGCAGTGTTTTAAGACCTCAAGATGTTGGTGTTCTCGCTGGTGTTGGATTAAAAGAAGTCAAAGTCTTAAAAAAACCTGTTGTGGCAGTAATAGCCACAGGAAATGAGCTTTTTGAACTAAGTAGGCGAGATCCTGCAAAAATTGCGGACAATTACGCCTTAATAGTTTCTAACCTAATATGGGAGTTGGGAGGAGCTCCCATAAGGTTAGGGATATCACCAGACGACCTATCTGAGATAAAAAGGAAAATTAGTGAAGCCCTAGAAAAGGCTGACATAATCGTTACTATAGGCGGATGTTCCGTAGGAGAAAAAGACCTCGTTCCAGACGCCGTTAACTCTTTTGGAAAGCCTGGAATAGTATTTCACGGGATAAAGGTGAAACCCGGCAGGGTAACAGGCTTCGGAGTTATAAGAGAAAAACCAATAGTAATGCTGCCCGGGTTGATTTCCTCAACCATGGCCGGATTCTATACGATTCTAGCTCCTTTAATCTGTTTATATATAGGGTTTGACGGTCACAGCTTGCTTCCAAAGATTAGCGCTAAGATAAATCAGGATTTAGAGGGAGATATGAGACCTATCCATAGATTTATTCCTGTTAGTGTGAGGCAGTTTGACGGAACCTACATCGCCGAACCCATTCATGGCGGGGCAAGTAGCTTAGGCAGATTCGTTAAATCTAATGGTTTTATACTTATTCCCCCTAGGAAAGCATTAGTAAAGGGAGAAAATGTAGACGTCACCCTTTTTAGCAGGGAAGAATTTACTCATTTAATAAAGGAGACGTGAAATATGAATATAATCGCAGTTGTAGGAACCAGCGGTTCTGGGAAAACTACAACAATTACATATTTAATATCCATGCTTTCAAAAGAGGGTTATAAAATAGGCTCTATTAAACATATACACCATGAAGATTTCTCTATAGACACTGAAGGGACAGATACATGGAGACATGCCCACGCTGGGGCAATAGTTACAGCGGCGGTGGCTCCAAAAGAAACCGTTATAATTAAGAAAACAGAAGCCTCCTTAAAGGATTTGGACGCGGTAATCAAAACGATTAAGAGCGAAAAGCTAGACGTTCTATTTATCGAAGGTTTTCACTCTCTTATTGCGAAGAGGGTGGACATCCCCAAAATAATCACGGCGAAAAACCCTGAAGATCTGAAAAGAACCTTAGATGGAACTTTTCCGCCTATTTTGGCTGTTACAGGCCCAATAGCTGAAAGCGAACAAAAATTTAGTGAATTAAACATACCAGTAGTAAACTTATACAAGGAGGGAGAAACCCTCCTTAAATTAGTTAAGGAAAAACTCAGCGTAAGGTAGATAGAGGACATTTATGTCTGAAAGGGCTGCACTTATTCTTGCAGGTGGAAAGGCAAAAAGGTTTCAAACAAGCTTGGAAGAGTGGAGAGATAAAGCTCTTGCGAAGCTTTTCGGGGTACCACTAATAGTGCATGTCGTTAAGGCAGCAAAGAATGTAGTAGATGAAATCATAATATGTGTTAACAATGAAGCCCGAAGTGCTATATACTCTAAGGTTCTAAAAGAACATTCAATTAGTTCTGTTAAATTTTGCATCGACGAGGAATTTGCTGGAGTTAAAGGCCCATTAACAGCAATAGCAACGGGATTAAAAAACTCTAAAGCAGATTACTGTACAGTGCTTCCATGCGATGTTCCTCTAATTAAGCCTATGGTCATAGACCACTTATTAAACGCTGTTAAAGGCTCAAGTGTAGCGGTTCCAACATGGCCTGATGGAAGATTAGAATCCCTCATGTTAACTTGCGAAAGGGCTTTTGCAGCCCAGATCTCCATTGCTCTCTGTGAATTAGGAAGACGTAGACCCGATGACATAGTTAGAGGAGCATGTAAGGTAAATTTTGTTTCCACCATAGGAGAGTTGAAAAAGCTTGATCCTGAATTGAAAAGTTTTGTCAACATCAATTTCCTAAAAGATTTAGAGGCTCTTCCAAAACGTGTTGGTGGAAAAGGACCTATAACTAGCAGTCTAAACCTAAGCATTGGATGTCCTGATATGTCGGAATTTAAGCAATTGAAAAAAGCATCGGAATACATTGGTGAGGGAAAGTTTTTTGAAGCCTCTGACTTGTTCTCTTCTTTATCAGCTAATATGGAGGAGAGGGGATTAAACTTCTGGAGTGCAATTATTAGAGAGAATGAGGGTGAAGCCCTTTTAAAAGGGTGTAATTATATAAAGGTCAATGAAGCTTTCACTAAAGCTGCAGAAGATTATAGGTTAGAGGCCGAATTCTACGAGAGAAATCAGGTTGGCTTCTTGGCAAAACGTGCAAGGATAGATGAACAACGGGTAAAATTACGATATTTAAAGCGTTAATTTTTGAATAAACATGAGCATAAAAGTTTTTGTACAATAACAACTTGAATAATTACAATTTCAATGTCTTGACGAACGCTTCTACTGTAAAGTGTGCATTAAATTTTGTTTAGATTTAAGAAAAATGAGGTTTAACATTTGATAAGTGAACAGAAAAATTTTTATTGTATAAAGCGTCCTATCCATCCCTATAGTGGTCGTTTATGATATTCCTTCCTAGGTCTAGTCTCCCTCCGAAACTTCTAGTGATAGTTAAAAAAGTAAATGAGAGAGATTTTGAAATTACCACTGAGCCTAAGTTGGAGCCGATGATATACGCCACTTTTGTCATGACTTTTAAACAGTGCGCTCAGGGTTTAACAGTTAAGCTTGCAGGCGGAAAATTAAACCTGTCTGGAGAGAGTCCAAACTTCGACGCAGTTATTGGATGTATAAATCAAAATTCGCCCATACCAGTTGAATATAAAATAACTTAAATAGCCCGCTTACTTCCTCTAAAAAGATTACTCTTCCGGTACAATGTTATGCTTATAAAGGCGGAATGATGTCTTATTCAAGTTATAATTTTACCATGGGATCCATGATAAGGGGCCTGGGTCGATATAATTTAAAGCTTTGCTTGAACAATGCTTTACGCAGAATGGAATTTCCATGTTTTTATCTGCACATACATCGCATTTTTCAATAATTCCAGTTTCTGGGTTAAACCAGATGGCATGTATTGGACATGCTTCTATGCACTTTTTGCATCCATTACATAAGCTTTTATCCACGACCACTATGCCATCTTCCTGTTTCTTCAAGGCTTTTGTAGGGCATACCTCTAAGCATTGAGGTCTTTCACACTGCATGCATCTTATTAGTTTAAAATTCATTAATAGCTTGCTATTCTGATTATGTTCAGTACTGTTTTTTACAACTTTTATTCTGTAGACGCCCTCTGGCAGTTTATTGATTTCTCTGCAGGCATTTTCACATGAATAACATCCCACGCACATGCGTGAGTTTGCAATTAACACTTTCCTTACCAATTTTACTCCTCCTCATTGTAAACTCTGCATAGTCCTTTCGTATACATTGCCGGTCATAGACGCCCCTATATGGAAACTAAAATTTTAAACACGCAACATATAATTGTTTCCCGTTATAAAACCTAAATTTCAATAACCATTTTATTCTGGTTTCAAACATAGGTAATAAAGCGTTTCAATAATCCTTTTAACGTTTGAGTGACAGAATTATAAGTACGGCTGCTAAAGCGTAAGTTATGCAGCTTATCTGCAATGCTATTCCATAACTTTTGGTGATGTCAACTGTCAAACCACCTATTATGGGAGCTATTAAAGCGCTTAGCCCAGACATCAGTGTCCATAAACCAACTACTGTTCCAACAGAGTTAGAAAAAGCGTCTCCAGCACAAGCGGCATAGGTTGGCCATAACGCCCCGTAGAAAATCCCGTATATAGCGGTTATGGGGATCAAAAAGGACTTAATAATGGCGGTTTGAGGGGAAAGAAAAAAGAAGAGTAAGCTTATTGATGAAAAGGCATTGCACATTGCTAAAATCTTTCTTCTGCCAATTCTATCCGAGAGCCATGTTAATATTAGTGTCCCAACAATGCCCATGAAGCCCATAACACTCACGGTAGCTGAGGCTTCAATATACGGCATTCCAACCTCGTTTTCTAGAAAATCTACAATGAAAGTAGTTATGACATAGCTTCCAAAGGCCATTAATGAGTATGAAACCCCTATAAGCCAGAATTGTTTAGCTAATAAAACCTCCCGGTACTTGGCAATTCTTCTTATCGTTAAATGCCTTGGTTCAACTACTGTTTGAAAAACAAAGCCGAAAATAAACATCAGTATAGCTATAATCCACCAGCACGTTTTCCAGCCTAAAGTTAATGCTAATATGGGTAGGATGAGACCAGTGGCACCATGAGATATGCGTATGCCAACCTCTAGCAATCCAATTCCTCTGCCTCTCCACTGGTCCGGTAGGCTTCCTGAAACTAAAGCAACTATAGGTGTCCAAGAGGACGAAGAACCCAAACCAGCTATGACGAGACCTAACGCCAACATATAGTAATTGTTTGAAAAACCCATGAGCATGAGGCCGATGCCGTATATATAACATAGAAGTGAAATCACTTTAGCGCCGATTTTATCAAAAAGCCTTCCTGAAATTACGGAAAACATTGAATACATTAAGAGATATAAGGAGAAGGCTAGCCCTGCCTCCATATGGCTTAGTTGAAGATCTTCAACGATTCTTGGAAGTAGAACCCCATATCCAAACCTGACAATGTAGGCTATGAATAGGAAAAGCGTTGCTAAAAGTAGCATTTTTACATATGCATAGGAAGATGGATTAGCATAAAATTTTCTTCTAGATTTAAGAGAAATAAATTTCAACAAATTAACCTTATGGAAAAATAAAAACGGAGAGTTGTGTATGAGTTCGCATATTATGGTCTTCGTGTTGGAAATTGCATGGAGGGTGTTAGGCCTGTTGCTCTGTAGATTTTGCATAGTAGGGCTCTGTTTTGCCATGAGCCTGTGTATGGGTCTAATGTTTCATAGTCGTCTGGTGTTAGGACGTTTGTGTTGGATATCCAGTTTCCATACCACCAGTACTGGTCTCCTGGAAGCTCAGGATACCACCAGCTTGCCTCTGCATTGACAACTTTCGGGTGTATGGCACTTGAAATTTTAGCCTTCATTAGGATTTTACCCCTTTTCGTTTCTATCCAAACCCATTCCCCCTCAGCTATGCCTAGCTCTCTGGCTGTTTCTGGATGTATCTCCACAAGGGGGTCTGGATGCTGTTCTCGCATTCCCATACCCCACTGCCTCAACTCAGAATGAAACTGAGGCCTAAACCTACCCCCAGTATTAAGAATTAAAGGATACTCCTTAGCCAATTCAGGCTGCGTGACTGGGCTCTCAAAAGGCTCAACATAGTAGGGAAGAGGACTCTTACCCAACTGCCTAAAAATCGTAATCCAAAGCTCAGCCCTTCCAGTTGGTGTGCCAAATCCTCTAGGCCTGCCAGTGTCAGGATTTATATGTTCATAGCTTCTAGGAGTCCATGTGGCTATAATGTAAAAGTCTTTGGCCTCTTCAAGGGTTAAACCCAGCGGCTCTAACCTGGCATTATCAGCTTCCTCGAGAGTTTCCCAGGGGAAGGCATCTTTCCACTTCTCCTCGGGCAGCAGCCTTTTACCAAGCTCTCTGAAGATCCAGTATTCATCTTTTCTCTCACCCAGCGGCTCTATCGCTTTTTCCCATACTGTAAGGCCTGGATGGAAGTCTTCGAATGTTGCTACATAAGGCCTTTCAAGGGATTTTGTGGCTGCGGGCAAAACGTAGTCTGCAAATGTGCATGATGGATTCATCCATCTGTCGATTACAACTGTAAGTTCTAAGTTGGAGCTGCTTAAAGCTTCATAGACGAGCTTTGTGTTTGGAGCCCATACAGCTGGGTTTCCAACCCATATTATCAAGGATTTTATTGGGTAAGGCTTACCAGTGATTATGGTTCTGGCAAGAACGGGCCAGTTCACCCCAAACATATGGCCTGAAACGCATGGGTTAATCCTCCAAACCCTCTTATAATGGGGTTTAACCAGATCAAACATGGGCCAAGCCATTATTGGAAATATGTCTGCTCCAAGCTGCTTCTTTTTCATCTCAGGGGAAAGGTGGTCTTGATAGTCCAGAAGTGCCTCTCTCAAAAACATTCTCCCACCAATTTCAGGACCTGGCTGCGTCATAATGTCGCCGCCTACAACGTCAAGGTTTCCTGTCAGTATCCTCAGCATGCATCTGCCAATTTCAACGGACATAGAAGCCCTTCCTAACTGATCTGGGGCAACACCCCTGTACATGCATCCTGGCTTTGTAGTGGCGTAGAGCCTGGCAGACTCTTCGAGAAGCTTCTTCGGAACCCATGTTATTTCAGACATTTTTTCAGGGGGATACTCCATGATTCTTTCCTTGAAGGCTGTGAAGGCTGTTTTACACTTGACACTTTGGCCTTCAACTGTGCTTATTTCATAGTAGCCTTCAAGCTCAACCTTAACCTCCTCGTCAGGTATAGGCTCACGGCTCAAACTGTAAAATTGTTGCATGACGGGATCCCATATAATTGGACCCTTCTTCCTATCAACAGCCACATACCTATCCTCCCTACCACCTTCAACAACATCCCTCTCTGTAAGCCACCAATCCTTATCCGTTCTCAACAGCAGAGGACCATTAGACCACCTCTCCACAAATGGTTTGTCATAAAGATTATCCCTGATCATGGTGTAAATCCAAGAAAGGAAAACTCCCGCATCTGTACCTGGCCTTAGCTGAAGCCAGTAATCAGCATTCCTGGCTTCTTCAGTAAACCTCGGATCTAAAACTATTAAGTGAACCTCTTCTCCGCGTCTCCTTCTCTCCATTATTGCGTGCCACTGCTGGGGAAGAGATTCTGAAGGATGTCTACTGTCTAAAACTATGCATTTTGAGTTCGCTAAGTCTGGTGTATGTGTGTTATTACCGTATATGCAATACTGCATAGAGACATCGCATGTTGAACATATTGTGCCTGGAGATGAAATGTTTCCAGGGTTTCCTATAGCGAATAGAAATCTTGACCTAGCCCAATACAAGTCTGACCTATATGTTCCTTCTACGCAAGCTATACATTCTGGGCCATGTTTGTTGATTAAATCTCTAAGTTTTGCAGCTATATCATCCAGCGCTTGATCCCATGAAATCCTCTGCCACTGGCCTGAGCCTCTTTCACCCACACGTTTAAGCGGATATTTCAACTGATCAGGATGATAGATGAAATCCACCATATTATCTATTCTTTCTTTACAAGCGAACCCTCTGCTTGCAGGATGCTCCGGGTTGCCCGTAACTTTAATTAAACGCCCAGTTTTCTTATCCACATAAGCAAGCAGACCACAACGGCACCAGCAGCCTGGTTCACCACTGTGGCAGCCAATTTTCTTAACTATTACTTCTTCTTCACTCATAGTCACATCTCCGACAGAGATGAAAACAATTATGTTAACAAATAAAAAAATTGTGGTGAAATTGAACCAATCTCATCGAGGAAATGAGGAGAGATTCTGTAATTTAAACCGTAGGAAATTAATGTGTGATGTGCCTGTCAGTATCGTGAAACTTCAATTTTCACCGGTTAATATTTTCATTATAATATTGCTTAGCTCGCCGCTTTTCACCTCTTTGGAAGCATCTTGAGTTTTTAGAGCTAGGTCTAAGACATGTTTTGTCTCTATCGATGGTTGCAGGCTCCAAAAAGTTTGTGCACATGCATAGCAGTAGACAACCATAAATTTAGCATTAGTCTCCGAAAACTCTTCAGCCCTTAAGTCTGAAACAAAAATTGGCAAATTGGAATCGGCGCATGAAACCAGACCGCCCTGACCACAGCAGAGAGTTCTCTCTTTATTATGTTTCATCTCAACAATCTTGCTATTCTCAAAGAGTTTCCTAACATTTTTAGCAAAAATTCCTTCAAATCTATCTGGGCAGCTATCATGAACCGTCAAATTAAAACCGTTGAGGCTTTTCAACTCTTTTTTAAGCATATCCCCAATAACCTCGTATAATGTTGTAAGTTTAAATCCTCCGTTAAGCTTAGATCGCATAAAGTAATAGCAGCTGGGACACGCTGTTATTATTTCTAAAGAACCATGCTTTTTTAGTAGTTTTTCCAATTTTTGAAGCCAAATTGAAGTCCTTTCAGTTAAACCTAAGTCATTTAGAGGCTTCCCACAACACAGATTTATAAACCCGACATCGTTAAGTTTTTCCTTAAGCTTTCCGTAGACTTGTAAGGTTGCATCTGGAGAAAAACAAGACATAGCGCATCCTGGGAAGAAGGCATAACTAAACTTTTCATCTCCCAAAGATGGATAGCTCAAGTTTTTATAACGTTTATATGCATCAATCATGAAAAGCTGATCGTCAGGTAAGGACAATCTATAGCATATGTCGATTCCCTTTAGCGTTTCTGATAACTTTTGCCTGCCATACAAAATGACGGAAGAAAAATTCAAACTTAAAGGGCAGACTGCACGACATAAATCACAAAGGAAACAAGTCATAACATATCCTTTTTCAGAATTCACTCCCTCAGCAAGTTCCCTTGCCACTATTTTAGGCGTTTTATTCAGCCTTGACAAAAATTTGCACTCATCAACACATAATTTGCATTCAGTACAGTTTTCAATTATTGAGGTTAATGACTGCATTTAGAACCCCAATATTCTAGATGACACCTGATATTAACGTTTTCCTTAATATCTACCTTTTTAGAACAATTACACTTTCTTAGGCAATTACAAAATTCATAAAAAATAGAACTAATAAAGATAGGGAGTTAATGATGAGGAATTATTAAATGTTGAAAACTTTTAATTTGTTTTCTTTATCTTTTTCCCTCTTTTAGTAGGGGTATTTCGCCTAGGTTGAGGTCTTTATCTATCTTTATTTCTTCCAGTATCCAGGGTTTGTAGCCTTCCTTTTCTATTTTAACATTGTATGTTTGGTCTTTTTCCAAGTTTTCTATCCAGAAATCTCCGAAAATGTCTGTTTGAGCAGTGTATTCCCTTCCAGTTTTCAGGTTTATTACTGTTACAACCGCTCCTTCTATGCATTCGTCTATTTCTGGGCTGTAAACCTCCCCTGCTAAAAATGGCTTCGGCAAGTTTAAATAGTACACTCTAGGCTTGGTTTTCGATTCAGGCTTTAAAACCTCAGCCTTCACAGTCAAATCCTTCAGCTCTTCCTCTTCCGCGAATTGTATGGCGTTGTGGGGGCAAACCTCAACGCATCTGGGAACCCTTAACTCATAAAGC
>JAVZIQ010000044.1:0-15202 GCA_038871175.1 Bathyarchaeia archaeon
TTGTTTTTAAAGTTGTAGTTTTACCAGCGCCATTAGCCCCAATTATGCTCACGATTTCTTTTTCAGAAACACTTAAGGATATGCCCCATAAAACCTGTATAGAACCATAAGAAACACATAAATCCCTAACTTCAAGCAACACTCTCACCCAAATAAGCCCTAACAACAGCCTCGCTCTTAAGAACCTCCTCGCATTTGCCTTCGCATATTTTCTCCCCGTGATCCAAAACCATTATTCTATCACAAATACTTGATACAGACTTTACATCATGTTCAATCCAAAAAACACTGATTCCCAACTCATCCCTAATTTTCCTTATTTTATCGGTGTACATAACAGATTCGGTAGGGTTAAGGCCTGCTAAAGGTTCATCAAGCAAAAGTAATTGAGGCTTTGTGGCTAACGCCCTTGCTACTTCTACGAATTTCTGTTCCACTAGTGTTAAATCTTTAACCGGAGAGTGAACTTTTTCGCCTAAGCCCATAAAATCTATTAGTTTTAAAACTTCCTCTGATATGGATTCCCTGCCTTGTCTTGGGCTATTTAAAGCTGCAGCTTTTACATTTTCAAAAGTGGTCATTGAAGGAAAAACCCTTACAATCTGGAAGGTTCTTGCAATTCCAAGCTTGCATATTTTATGGGGTTTTAAGCCTGTTATTTCCTGATTGTTAAATAATATAGCTCCTTTCTGAGGCTTGTAAATGCCGGAGACAACATTAAATAACGTTGTTTTGCCCGCCCCGTTTGGACCTATAAGGCCAGCTATTTCGCCTTTTTCAACGTGGAAATCCACATCACTTAACGCTACGACACCGCCAAACCTAACCGTTATTTTATTACCAACCAAAAGTTTAGGCAAAATTAAACCTCCTAACTTGGAAATTCGATTTTGATGTTTGAAAACAGCAAGGCAAGGCGCCCCCTGAAATAAGAAAGCCATGATTTTTCCTCATCACTATTCTATTAATGGATTTTCCATGCAACATCTTTATTCACTTAACACAATTTTAATGACTATAACTTAATATCCTTTTATGGAGAGGAATTATTAATTCTCTTTATAAACATTTTGGATAGTTAATTTTCTGTTGGGTAGTTTTTCAAAGCCCTTAAGGAGCAATGGGTTTCGTTATATACGAAGTTTAGAGCTGGCGTGCTTAATATGGCTGATTGAGCTGTAGGAATATTCTAAGTTTTGAGGAATATGCCTTACAGCCATGAAACTGTTCGCTCCAAGTTATTGAGTTAGAACGTGCAACCCTCTGTGAGGCTAAGCCCATGGATTCTTCTTAACGTATTGACATAACAAAATTTTTATACTTAAAATCCTTTAACTAAAAGCTACGATCAAGAAGGGAGAATTGCCATGCGCCGTTCAGTTATCTTGGGAATAATAGTGATTGTGGTGATCATCATAGCAGCTTTGGCATACTATTATTACTCCATTCCTACCACACCCGCTACTCCTACACCAGTTACTCCTACTCCTGCTACTCCTACTCCTGCTACTCCTACTCCTGCTACTCCTACTCCTGCTACTCCTACTCCTACGCCAGTTAAAGAGACCATTGAGGTTGGTTCTTTTCAATCGTTCACGGGCGTAGATGCTTCGAATGGTATTGAAATTGTCTGGGTTTTACAGAAAGCTGTTAAGGACGTCAACGAGAAAGGCGGTGTGTATGTGGCAGAGTATGGCCGTAGATTGCCAGTTCGTCTAACGCTGTTGGATGACGCAAGTTCCCCTGCAACCGCTGCTGAATGCACTGAAAAACTTATCAAGTATTACCATGTTGACTTTATAATAGGCGGTCACGACACAAAAATTAACACTGCAGCCATGGAGCAGGCTAAAAAATATAATGTTCTGTTTATACAAAGTTTCACATGGGGCTTTGACTTCAAATCGGTAGGTTACTCATTAGGACTGGACATCTTCACCAATCCTGATGTTATAATGAACATATGGTATGAGCTGTTAATTCATGTGAACGCACCTAAAACCCTTGCCATAATTCTTGAGGACAACTATGATGGTCGCGCTGTTGGAGGCGCCTTGAAGGATCTAGCGCAAAAATACGGCTTTACCATACCAGTTGAGGATTATTACCAGCCTGGAATATCCGAATTTGCACCTATAATTACAAAGCTTAAGGCGAATAAAGCTGAGCATGTTTTCTTCCACGGTTTTACTACTGATTTAGCTGCGTTTGTAAAGCAAACCAAGGAAATGGGATATGACTGGAAGTTTCTATGCTGTATAAAAGGCGGGTGGCCCATAGAGTTCTATAAGGCAGCAGGCAAAGATTCAAATTATGTTGTAGCCGATGGATTCTTCCACGGATCATTTCCATATCCCGGAGCAAAAGAACTATGGGACTCCTTTATTGAAAGCTGGGGTAAATTCTCTGTTGGCAGCCCTCTGTATTATTCAGACGCTCAAGTTTTGTTCCAGGCTATTGAAAAGGCTGGCACTCTGAAAGCAGAAAAAGTTGTGGAAACTGTTAAGAAGCAGGGACCATGGCAAACGGTGATGGGTCCATTACAGTTTGACGAGGATGGCTTCGCTGCCATCAGGCCGATTGCTCTTCAATGGTATAACGGTGGACTTGATCTAATCTACCCATTTGATATAGCTGCTAAGGAAATGGTATATCCAGTTCCACCATGGAGTCAACGAGGCTGATTCGAAGTGAAATATTATATTTCCCCTTTTTTATTTTAAAGAACGGTGAATGAGTAATCTATGGATTTAAATTTAATCGCTCAGATTCTTTTATACGGTGTGCTACGTGGATTTGTTTATAGTATAATTGCCTTAGGACTAACCCTTATATTTGGAACTATGAGAATTGTAAATTTAGCTCATGGAATCTTATGCATTTTGGGGGCATACTTCGCGTTCTCTCTGGTAGACTTAGGTCTTGACCCTTACATCTCAATGCTTGTGCTTCTTCCATTATTCTTCATTATTGGCGTATGTCTGTACTTTGGAATTTTTCAAAAAACCAGAGATCCTAATTCGTCAACAGTGTCATCTTTCGGATTGTTGACAGCGATTCAAACCCTAATATTGATTATTTGGAATCCCACGCCTAAGACGGCGCACTCGTACTTCTCAGATATTTTGGTACCCCTCGGAGGGGTGAGTTTATCCTCCTCGCGAATTATTCTCTCCATATTATGCATAATCACAGCATTTCTGGTATATTTCTTGCTTAGAAAGACGTGGATAGGCATTGCTATAAGGTCTACAAGTGAAGATGCTGAAACCTCTTCTATAATGGGGATTAATGTAACGAAGGTGAACTGCATTGCTTTCTCGCTTGGGTTGCTTTTGGCATGCTTAGCTGGGATAGCATATGGAACTAACTATGCTTTCGATCCATTTGTAGGGCTTTCCTTATCATTTAAAGGCTTTGTTGTGCTTACTTTAGCCGGCATCGGAAGCACTCTTGGTTTACTTGTCAGCGGTCCAATCTTAGGCATAATAGAGGGTATAGTGGGTTTCCAGCTTGGACTCGGCTGGACGGACGTGGTTTCATATATTATGATTATAATTTTATTGATAACAAAACCCACCGGAATCTTCGGAGAAAAAAAGATATGAAAATAACCCTCTTTCAAACCTTAATTGAAGAGTATAAGAAGTTTAAAATCATAATTCTTTTAGGCCTACTGTCCGCGTTAATTTTAGCAATTCTCCCCATACTCGTAGACCTTGAAAGAGTATACTTCGCCTTCTTTATATTTTTAATATTTATCTACGTGGCCCTTACAGTGAGTTGGAACATAGTTTCAGGGTTAGCCGGACAATTTTCGCTAGGTCACGCCGCCTTCTTCGGGCTTGGAGGATATGTCGCCGCCATCGGCTTTCGAGACAAAATCTTAGGGTTTTTCGATTTTAGGGCTTTCTTACTAAGCGCGGTTATAAGCATGCTTGTAGCAATAGCAGTGGGCTATCCCTTGTTAGGGAGGCTTCGCGGGTTTTACTTTACCCTAGGAACTCTAGGCGTCAGCGAAACTTTCAGACTTTTATTCATTAATGGAGGCGAATTTACAGGGGGAGCCTGGGGCATAAGACTTCTAACAACCTACGATGTGGGTTTCTACGTGTATTTTTATGCAGCTTTCGCCATTATGATTATAACAATTCTTCTTGCAGCAGTGCTGCGCAAGTCTAAAGTAGGTATAAATTTTGTAGCTTTACGCGACGATGAAACAGCAGCGGAAAGCATAGGAATACATACATTAAATTTCAAAGTGCTAGCATTCTCAATAAGTGCAATTATACCTGCAATTTGCGGATGCCTTTTCGCATACTATTTGCGATATGTTGAACCAAGCATAGTTTTCAATACCAACTGGTCACTCTATCCGGCTTTAATGGCATTATTAGGGGGTATAGGATCCCTTATGGGCGCGATAATCGGTTCAGTAATAGTTGGCTCCATAGTGCAGCTTATTTCTCTGTATTTTCCTGCAATACATCCATTGGTTTCAGGCGCTTTATTGCTTCTCGTCATGGTTCTTCTACCCAAAGGAATACAAAGTAAACTCATTAAACTCGTACGTAAGCGCATCTAAATGCTTCAGAAAATCCTTTAAATTATCTCTATAGAACTTTGTCATATGTAAATAAATTGACAGCATTATGTGCCCTGTCTAAAATTTTAAAATGTTCAGCCATATAAGATCATAATGGTGTATTGATGGATGAACCTATTTATGCAACTATTCCTTATATCAAAGGGTTTATAAGTCCTAGAAAATACGTACAAGGGCCTAAATGTATAAACCATACTGGAAAACTCGTAAGGGCTTACGGTAGAAAGGCTTTTGTCTTTGCTGACAATGTGGTAATGGGTATTTGCAAAGAACCTTTGTCAAAGAGTTTCAGGGATCATGAAATTAAAGCCTTTTTTGAATTGTTTAGAATGGAGTGCAGTTGGGATGAGGTTGACAGGCTGAGCAAAATTGCTAAAGAACAGCGAGCTGAAATGGTGATTGGAGTTGGAGGAGGTAAAGCTTTAGATGCAGCTAAGGCCATTGGAAACATGCTTGATATAAAAATAATTTTGCTGCCGACGATAGCCTCTACAGATGCACCTACAAGTGCAATCTCTGTGATGTATAAAGAGCCCTACCCTGGAGATTTTCTCGAACTTAAGTTCTGGCCAAGAAACCCAGACTTAGTACTGGTGGATACAAACGTCATAGCTAAGGCACCAGCCAGATTTCTAGCATGCGGCATAGGCGATGCAACTTCACACTTTTTTGAAGGACGGGCAATATTGCAGTCAGGTAAATGTAACTTTGTATGGTCAGAATATGAACCTCAAGTATCCACGCCTCTAAGGTCAACTTTCCTAGGTTTCAGGCTTTGTAAGCTCACCTATGAATTGTTAAGAAAATATGGAGTTGCGGGTATGGAGGCTGCTAAAAGGCATGTGACAACCTCTGCATTAGAACTTGTCGTTGAGGCTAACATTTTATTGAGCGGATTAGCTTTTGAAAATACAGGATGCGCGGCAGCTCATGCCATGAGTGAAGCCCTAACTCTTCTTGAAAAGAAGATGAAGCCTGCTCAATACCATGGGGAGCTTGTCAGATTCGGAACTATAGTTCAACTTGTGCTTGAGAATAAACCCTTAAACAAAATAGTAGACTTTATGAAATGGTCTCACGAGGTTGGATTGCCAATAAACCTTGAGGAGTTAGGGCTTCGAGAAGTTACAGAAGAGGAATTATGGGAGGTTTCAGAAAAAGCCGTAGCCCCGCAAACTCCCATGCATAATGAACCATTTGATGTCGACGCTGAAAAAGTTTTTAACTCCATAAAGATAGCTGACTCCATAGGTAGGAAAGTTGCAAGAATCTTCCCTCGGGAGAAATATGAATAAAATGAATGCTAGATGATGGGCCTTAAAAGCTTTATCAATAATGTCTACATGGAACAGATCAGTTCTCAATCGCACATTAGGATGAGGACCTTTTCATGGTGTTCTTAAAGCTAGCCAGAGCAAGAAATAGGCGCTATGTTAGCGCCTGTCTGAATTCTGAAGCTTTGACTTTAAACCCTCTACCGATTGCAAGGGACCAAATTAATCGTGTCTGGGGCTCCTTCGAGTTAATTTTATAACGAGGATGGTGGTTCAACAGTATAACCGCTTGAAAGTGGATGAAATGAACAGACTGAATGGTAAGGTAGTGGTTGTCACAGGCGGAGCTAGCGGTATTGGCAAAGCATGCGCTGTAAGATGTGCCTCGGAAGGTGCAAAAGTGGCTGTTTGCGACATACAAGACACTATGGGAAAAGAAGTTGCGGCAAATATTAATAATGAAGGCTTTTTAGCTAAATATTATCATGTGGATGTAAGCAAAGAGAATGAGGTTGAAAAAATTTTTAGGAACATAGTTTCGGAACTAGGGTTCATAGAAGGTTTAGTAAACGCAGCTGGAGTTGCTGATCCAAAAAATGACAACAGGCCTATTCATGAAGGCAAACTGGAGACATGGGAGAGAATCCTAAGCGTCAATCTTATTGGAGTACTTTTATGCATGAAACATGCCGTGCCATACATGATTAAGGCTGGAAAGGGGTCAATCGTTAATATTTCATCACTAACAGCCATTATAGCCCTTCCAGGCGTAGCATATACGGCCAGCAAAGGGGGTGTGTTAGCTATCACCAGGCTATGCGCCGTTGACTATGCGAAGTATAATATAAGAGTGAACTCTATTGCCCCAGGATTTATTGACACGCCTCTACTTCAATCAATTTGGAAAGAGGATATTGATCAAGCAGAAGAGTTAGAAAGGTCCATACCCATAAAAAGGCTGGGAAAACCAGAAGAAGTGGCATCTGTAATAACGTTTTTGCTGTCTGATGAGGCATCCTATATAACTGGAACAAATATAATTATCGATGGAGGATTTACGTCTAAATGAGCATTCATTAGTAACGCTTTACACTTCTCAAAAGAGGCGAAAGCCTATGGTTAAGATTAGCTTCAAACAATATCTTGTTTAAATTGGTTAACTTAAAATTTCCCATGAAAATGAGGTGTGGACGTGTATGAAAGCTCAGGTTCTTAGGAAGATAATGCCAGTAGAAGCTGAGCCTCTAGAGCTAACTGATTTGCCGATTCCTGAGGTTGGGGTTAAGGACATATTGGTAAAGGTTACGGCTTGTGGAGTTTGCCACACGGAGCTAGATGAGATTGAAGGTAGGGTTTCTGCTAAACTTCCAGTCGTTCCCGGCCATCAGGTTGTGGGAAGAGTTTGTGAGGTAGGCGCCGAAGCCAGCAGATTCAAAGTTGGACAAAGGGTTGGAATAGCTTGGATCTACTGGACATGTGGGAAATGTTACTACTGTAGGAGAGGCTTAGAGAACCTATGTGACGTTTTCATGGCAACAGGATGCGACGCAAACGGAGGCTACGCCGAGTATTTAGTTGTATCGGAAGATTTCGCCTATCACATCCCTGAGAGATTTAGCGATTCGGAGGGAGCACCGCTTTTATGCGCTGGAGCCATAGGATATAGAGCTTTGAAGCTTACTGAGATGCAGGATGGGGATACACTGGGGCTTTATGGTTACGGAGCTTCAGGCCACATTGTCCACCAAATTGCAAGGCGCCTCTATCCAAACTCAGAGATATACGTTTTCACACGAAGAAAGGGAGATGAACCTAGCAGGCTGGCTGAAAAACTTGGAGCCCAATGGGTTGGAGCGACCGGCGACACCCCTCCCAAAAAGCTTAATAGGGCCATAGACACCACACCCTCAGCATTCCCCGTTAAAGAAGCTTTGAGGAACATTGCTAAGGGAGGAAGACTTGTTATAAACGTTATTCGAAAAGAAGAGCCCATAATCGAACTTAACTACATTGAACACTTATGGTGGGAAAAGGAAGTGAAGACAGTAGCCAACATAACGAGGAGGGATGTGGAAGAATTTCTTCCATTAGCTGCTAAAATCCCAATAATCCCAGAAATCGTGGAGTTCAATTTGGAAGAAGCCAACAAAGCCCTTAAGGCGTTAAAGCATGGAAAATATAAAGGGGCCGGGGTTCTTAGAATAGCCTAACGCCCTTCTATTCGTTTGAAAAAAGCTTCTAAGTTTTTACCTTGTACATTGTAATCGGCCACTGGCAGAATGGCAACAATTTTATATGTTTTCAGAGTTTCATAACATAACGCGTAAATTAGCATTTAAAGGAGATGTTATGTCAGAGGAACTTGTAGTTGCCAGAATAATTCAGCATTTTGGCAGTGAAGTTTTTTCTGAGAAGCCTTTTATAAAGAAGGGCAAAATTTTTATGCGAGTTGACCGAGAATGCCTGAGACGTTTAATAGAATTTTTGAAAAATAATGGGTTTAAACGTTTGTTGGCGATAACAGGCCTCGAAACTGATGAAGGAGTTGAACTTTTGTATCATTTAGGCGGCGGAAAAGCTTTGTTGAATATAAGGGTTAAGTTGCCTTTGAATAATGTTGTTGCCCCTTCGATTTCTGACATTTTCCTAGGAGCTGTGGTTTATGAACGGGAAATTTACGATATGTTCGGGGTTAAGTTTCAGGGTGATCAAAACTTTAAGCGTTTGCTACTGCCAGATGATTGGCCAAACGATGTTCATCCAATGCGTAGGACTAGATTTGAGAAGAAAGGTGAAGCTAAATGACTGCGCATGCGTATGCTATGTTAGCAATTTTTATTCCTATGGTTTCCGCGGTTTTTTCACATTTATTTGCTAGGCTGCCAAAAGTTGGGACTAAAGTTGCTAAGGCTATCTGTCTTTTTTCCTCATACATAACTTTATTTCTCGTCATTTCTCTGCTTTTAGCTGTGGAGTATGAGCAAGTTAAGGTTAAGCTTTTCGTTTTATTATTGCCTACAGGGCCCATTAACCTTGAATTGTATATTGATCATTTAGCTCTTATCCCTGCCTTTCTTTCCTCGCTTTTTACAGCCTTAGCCCTAACATACAACTTGCATTATCTTTCTCCATATAACAGGGCTTATAAAATTGGTTGGGAGTTTAATAGATCCTATTCCTTTATATTGCTATTTAACGGAGCTATGCTAGGAACTTTATTTTCAAATAATTTATTAAGCCTCCTCATTTTCTGGGAGTTGATCAGTTTATGTTCCTACGTTCTAATTTCTCTTCGAAGCGAGGATCAATTTTGCGTTTTTGCTTCCTTTAAAAGTTTTATCATGACTCACATTGGAAGTATGGCTCTATTATTGGCCGCTGTAGTTATCTATTTCGCCACAGGCACTCTAGATTTCTCTGAGATAGGCCTAAAAATCCCGCCTGGAAACCAATTACTTATGCTCATATTCCCACTTCTCTTGATTGCAGCGCTACCTAAAACTGTGCTTTTTCCCCTTCACACATGGCTTCCAGATGGAACGGTTGCACCTACGTCTGCAACAGTTGTCTTTCATGTTTGCGGTTTCCAATCTGGAGTTTATCTGATTATTCGTTTCTTTTTCAACATTTTCCACAACCATATTATTTCAGGTTTCATGATGCCTTTGCCCTTGCTTTTCGGAAGCATTAGCCTTTGGAGCTTCGTTATATCCCTTATAGGGGCAATAACACTTATTGTGGGAGCATTAAACGGAATTGTTGAAAATGATTTCAAAAGAATTGTGGCCTATGGGACTATTTCGGGGCTTGGATGTATTGTCATGGCAACAGGCTTAGGTACCTCCCTATGTGTTGCATCAAGCTTATTTCTAATGATTTCCCACGCGCTTTGCTATGGTTTGCTTTTTCTATGCGCTGGCTCCGTAATCTACGCCTCTGGAAAACACAATATCAACGAGTTAGGAGGGCTTCACCGCTATATGCCTATAACCTCATTTTGCTGTTTAATCGGTGCAGTAACCTTGTCAACAGCACCCTTGTTAAGCGAGTTTGCAAGCAAATTTCTTCTTTTACATGCTACCATAAATGTTGGATCAATCTTTTTCACTGTGATGGCAGTCTTAGCATGTGTTTTTAATGCTGCAATTGCATTGCGGTTGTTGCATTCGGTTTTTATGCAGAGATCTGCAGATGAAGCTTTTAGCTTTCCAGTAAAAGATCCGCCCACATCTATGTCGGTGCCTATGATTTTAGTTTCAGCGATCCTTATAACTTTTGGTGTTTCCCCGGCTATACCGTTAAGTTTACTTGTTATTCCGGCAGTTAAGCAAATGGGTTTTCCAATGAACATTGTTTCACGGTTAGAATTTATTGGGAGTCCAATAGGTTTCTGGAACCCCATGGCAGTAGCGATATCTCTACTAACGCTTTTAGCTGTGTTCGCTGGTGTAATGGTTTTCTCCAGCAGGTTCGCTGCAGCTTACAGAAGGCCTGTTAGCGAAGAAACGTTTAAGCCTTTTATTTGTGGAGAGGACTTAAACTTGCTAGACGGTCCCCACGGTTACCATTTTTATCATGCATTAACAAATGTTTTCAGAGTTGAAGGTTTTTGCAACACCTCCAATGTTGACCACGTTTACAATGTGTTTTCGAAGAAGTGGAACGATTTTGCAGTTAAAATGCGGCTTTTAGATATACAGCAAAGTTATGTTGCCGCCATTTCATGTTTTTTGGCAGGCGCTGTAATTGTAATGTTAGTGGCTATCTTAATGGTGTAAGTCATGCAAACCATTGTAGTTGTAGCCTTAATAATTTCAACGTTCGCCACATTTTTAGGAATTTTTGCGAGAACTTCAAAACAGTTAATTCGTTTACTTTCCATTCAAGCGGCCACAATAGGATTTGTAGAGCTGATGTTCTGCCTTATCAATTTATTGATGGGTTTACAGTTCGAGGCTTTAGTGGATTTCTTCGCCACATTTGCAGAGTGGTTTTCATGTGCTGTTATCTCTCCACTGATAATTTACTGGGGAATGGTGAAAACTGAAAACCTAAGCGATCAGCCTATTGTCACAATTCAAAGAGGAGGAATTCTGCTTGCTGCAGTAATAATTATAAATTTGATATTATCCATTTTCACCTCATCCCTTCTCCCTGCAAAGATCGACGTCATCCCCTTCGTAGCTATAATGTTCACACTTTCAATTGTAATTACCGCCACAAGGGTTGATCCCTTGAAAGTTCTTGTCGGACTTAACATGGCGGAGAACGCGCTTTATCCACTATTTGCTGAAAGCCCATTGTATTTAATTCCTTTTATGCTTGCGCTAATGGTTTTTGTAAACCTTGTTGGCGTCTTCATAATTATTGAAAGCTATCATGATTACGGAGCCTTATCTATAAGAAAATGGAGGTCTGCTGGGTAGTGTACTCTTTATTTCCCCTTCTCCTTTTAATAGTCCCGCTTTCCGCGGGAATTTTACACTTATCAGTATACCCATTTCGGTTTCTAGAATCATTTTTTAAAAAAATTGCAAAAACCACTCTTCTCTTCAGCACAGGACTCACATTAATTACTGTTTTAGCCACAATTCCATACATTATTGCAGGCGAATCTCTAGAGGTTCCGCAACTCGCGTTATACGTTAACTCTACTAACATGGCTGGGATAGCAGGCGTTGCTTTAATATTCTTTCTAGTTTCAATTTACAATTTTAAGGCTGAACAAGGCGGACGACTAAAGCCCACTATGTACAACTTTTTCTTGCTAATTTTCCTCTGCTGTATGTTGGGCCTCCTGCTTTCGCGAGACCTGTTTGGAATATACCTATTTGTAGAGTTAACAGTGGGTGTTTCAGTGATTTTAGTCGTCCACAATCCGAGCAGGCTGGCTTCAGAGGCAGCCTTCAAATATTTAATAATAACTGCGTTGAGCGCCCTCTTCGTTTTGCTCGGAACCTTGATAGTGTTTATTTTAACAGGTACTTCAAACCTTTTAGCCATGGCCAGCCCAGATATACAAGCACGCCTAGTTGAAAACCCAAGATGGCTCATGTTAGCTGTGGCCTGCTTTATCATAGGCCTCGGAGCAGACATAGGACTTGTTCCCTTCCACGGATGGCTACCTGACGTTTTCCCAGGATCCACCATAATTATAAACGGGTTTTTCTGCGCCGAACCCATCGCCTTAATAATAGCATTATATAACCTGGTATATCCATTCTATGGAGTTTACCCCTCCCAAGTTATTATTGGACTATTGAGTGGACTGGGCTTAATTTCCATGATAACAGGAGTTTTTATTGCCTATTCGCAAAAGAACTTTTTCAGAATGCTAGCCTACTGCAGCATAGACGAGTTTGGACATGTAGTGTTTGCCTTAAGCTTATTTAACTCCTCACTTAGCTATACTGTAGGACAATACTATCTTGTAAACAGTGCGCTGATGAAGGCAGGTATGATTCTAAGCTTAGGGTCAGTCTATTTCAGATATGGAACAGCTAATATGAATTCTCTTGGCGGCTTATTGAAAAAAATGAACAAAACAGCGTTAAGCTACATACTCTGCGCACTTTCATTAGTAGGCATCCCACCATTAAGCGGCTTCTATGCGAAGTGGCTCCTATACAACGTGGCATATGACTTTCTTCTTCCGCTTGGAAGCATTTGTACTGCAGTTTCAGTCTTAACGCTCCTTGCATTTATCTCCATGATAACGTTCATATTTCTAATTCGTTCATTCAACCAAATCTTTATGGGTCAGTTAAATTCAAAACTGGAAAAAGTGGATGAAGTACATCCCAGTATGTGGATTCCAACAATAGTTCTTGCTGCAACCGCGATTATAGTAGGCCTTCAACCCAATATTCTTCTAGGCTTAATGGCTTAAATACTTCTTCAGCTGTTTTGCATGGTCACCTGTTTTGCAAGTGTCACATGAAACCGTTTTAAGCAAATAACTCCTACCCTGTCAAATCTAAGAATCATAAAGAACAAACGAGATTTTTGCGCCTGATTGAAGGGTTTCAGCCTAGATCGAGATGTTAAGACGAAAAGTGCTAGAACCGCCTCAACAAACAAAATCACCCAACAGAGTGTAGCATATAAAGTTTATGCAGCAAAGGCTCACATTTTTAGCTGAGTCTACTTGCCTTGCCCATATCAGCCTTCTTCGCATCTGTGAAAGAACCATTCTTTCATTCCGATTTTCAGTCCAACATCAATTGTTAACTTTTCAATAAGCTGTTGAATGGCATAGCCGCTTTTGCTTATAAGTTTAATCATCTGATATTCACTTGTATAGATTGCTGTACACTCCCCCTCCATATTAGCCGCTGCTATCACGTCTTCTTTTTGAAAAACTTCTCCCATAATCCATATGCTAATTTTAGCGTCCATATAATTGCCTTCCAAGATTTTCAGAGAGGACATTTTCTCTTCGATTTCTTCTGCTATCACTAGAGCTTTTTCCTCTTCTTTAAGAATTATTTTCCTCGATTCTATTGGAATTGTTTCTTGCATTTCAGAGAGGGCAGATTCTCTATCTTCAACCTTGCTAAACCCATATTTTTCAACCAAGAACTCCTCAAGTGATCGAAATTCAGAGTGGCGAAACATTACATCCTTTAACAGCAAAACGGCGGTTTCAGGATTTTCTAGTGGCAATTTAACATCCTTGCATTTCTTCAAACAACTTTTAACTTAATAAGCTTACTGAATAAACAGTGTATCTTTTTCATGGGTAACTATTTCGAAATCTAGGCTGTACTTTATGGCACCTTCAGGGCATGTCTCAGCGCATTGACCACAGAATATGCAGCGGGACATGTTAAAAGACACTTTTTTCTCCTTAGTAACTGTTATCACCCCGCTTGGGCACGTTCTAATACATAATAGACAGCCTATGCAAGTCTCCCTGTCATAGAGTATTCTGCCTCTGTACCTTTCGGGAACAGGAACCATTTCGCCAGTTTTTGTTAGGTATTGCACTGTGGCTGGCTTATGGAATAAAGCCTTCAAGGCATCTGTAAGCATTTTTCCCAACTTCAACATTTTCCCTCCTAAAGCCCAATGATAAGCAGTGCTACAGAGAACACTGAAGTGGACAATGGAATGAGCCAATAAAACTTCAAAGCCTGCCCAATTTTTAACCGAGCAAAAATGGTTCTGGTAAACGTAATTATAAGCATCCAAAGAATCAGAGCTATCCCTAAACATATGCATAAGGCACCTAACCCTTTTGAGGCCCCTTCCCCAAATAATGCTGGAAGATAGAAGAAGACAGTCGATGCAAGGAATGTCAAAGCGAATTTGGAAGAAGCCTTAGCTAACTTAAACAATGCCAGGTATGGCCCACTGTACTCAACGAGAAGGCCGTGAACAATTTCAGTTTTCGCCTCAGAAATATCAAAGGGCACAACTTCAGCTGCGGCTGGCAGAGAGAACAAAAAAGCAATGGCTGAAACTGCCATGCTAAGGCGTGAAAGAGCCAGCAAATTTCCAGTTCTTATTTGTGTTTGTACAATTTCGCAGTAGGCTAATGAATTACAATTTATAGAAACTACTACTATGGAAATGAAGAGCGGAACTTCATAGGCAATTAACATTGTCATATTTCGAGAAAAACCTACAGCTCCATAGGGATTGCCCGAAGAAGATCCTCCAACCATTAATAAAACTGAGGACATTGCCAAAAGGTATAGGATTAAAATCAAGTCTCCAACTAAACTTTCACCTACCATAAGGCTTGTTAATGGAATAGCTGCTGCGAGAATTGAGGATGCGGCGGCTATTATGGGAACAGCTGTGAAAATTTCAGAAGATGCTGTTATGGGAATTATTCTTTCCTTGTTAAACAGCTTAATAAAGTCATAAAAGGGTTGTATAATAGGCGGCCCAATTCTCCTCTGCATTCTTGCGTGAACTTTTCTGTCCACTCCTTCAAAGAAAAGGCTTATAAAAAATACTGTTAGAAAGGCTATTAAGGTTGTTATTACGGGTATGGAATTCATTGCATTTTTCTCCTTCTTCGAAGTTTCTCCCAATTTATCAATCTTTCTCTCTCGTTGTCGATGACTGTTATTCTGTCGGCGCACGCCATGCAAGGATCAACTGAGGCGGTTACTACGGGTATGTCAGCAATTTCACATCCTACTAGCATAGGCTCTAAGGCTATAACATTTGGAATGGTTGGAGTTCGAACTTTTAAACGCTGCAAGCCTCCCCGCCCATCAGTTTTTACGAAGTAGAGAAGCTCTCCTCGGGGAGCTTCAACCATTGAAACTGTTTCTCCTTCAGGAACCATCCGCATCAACCTAATGTC
>JAVZIQ010000045.1:0-15012 GCA_038871175.1 Bathyarchaeia archaeon
CAGAAGGCGATTTCTAAAAGACTTGCAGATAAGCAAAATATCCATAGGCACTGCGGAAATGCCGCCGAGAGAGGGCGAAAACAAGTCAAGGATGGTTTCAACAATGGAAATAACACTCTCAAAAGAGTAGGAAAACAATGCGAAACAAAGTGTCACACGGCGAGTACCTCGCTTTTCTTTCTGTAAAATATGAAGTTGACCCCGACAGGTTTCTTTACGCACTAATCTCAGCATGCGAAAACAGGAAATCCACATGTGGAAGCCTTTCAATTTTGTGCCGAAACAAGCAAAAGAACAAGGTCACCCTTTTAATAACAAAAGGTGCGAAGGTTGTTGCTCAGTTCCCAATACCTGAAGAATTTCTATCTAAACAAAGTAATCAGATAAGGAAGTTCAAAGAGACTGGGACACTCCAAAGACGCCTAATTAAAAAGGATAATCTCCCCCGTTCTTTTCAAATCAGAGACTTACGAGTAGGAATGAAAAAAATTAATTTGAAGGCTAAGGTTGTTGAAATAGAGAAACCAACACTTGTTTTTACAAGGTTTGGAAATTATGCAAGCGTAGCCAATGCTTTGATAGCAGATGAAACAGGGACAATTAAGCTATGCTTATGGAACAAACAAATTGACGCTATATCCATAGGGGACGTTGTCCAAATTGAAAACGCAAGCACATCAACATTCAGAGGCGAGAGACAATTAAGAATCGGAAAGAACGGGATTCTGCGTAATATAACATAGCACGATGGCTTACTCCACTGCTATTCAAACATTACTTTGAAACATTTATGCAGATGAGCTTACAGAAAAGATGAAGGCACATGCTCGAATTTAGCCATGGCTTTTGAGGATTCGGCAAACGTTAATAAGAAGGATCTTGTTGAAAGGGTTTTGGAAGATGCTTGGGTGGCGACTTTAAGGTTGAGTTGGCGGCCAGAGGCAGCCAAATGAGTTCTGATAGGGTTTTCAAGACATATGAAGAAAGGAAGATAACCTCTGTAATTCCATGGAGAAGGCTTAAGGAAAGAAAAATCCTCCAGAAGTCCTAAGAGTTAAGGATAAAATCGCCTAGAAGGACCTGAAACACTTGAGGATCATCTGGCCTAGGGCTACTGCTGATGGGTTCGTGTCAGCGCTTAAAACCAAGCTTGGCTGCGAAATTGGAGGAGTTTGCGGGAGAAATCTCCTCCATCAACGACCAAAAGCCTTAAGTGGAGGCATGCAGCCTATCTTTTGACAAATGTTAAGGTGTTGATTTAGGATTGGCTGTTCAGAGTTTTTCGGGAAATCGAAAGCCTGTAGATGTAAAAGTAGGGGAATTAACCCTAGCCTCGAAAGGCGTAAATGTTAAGGCGAAAGTGGTTTCGAAAAGTGATGTTAGAAGTATAGCTTCTGGACGTGACGGGGCCCCCCACACGGTATGTGACGCATTGATTGGAGACGAAACAGGATGCATCTACCTAACTCTTTGGGACGACAATATAGGGAAGGTTAAAGAGGGTGAAACGGTAAGCATAGGAAACGGCTATGTAAGCCTTTATAGGGGAAGTATGAGGCTGAACATTGGAAGATACGGCACACTTGATGTTTCAAAGGATAAACTAGAGGGGGAAGTTAATACGCAAAACAACCTTTCATCAAAGGTGTACGAGCAGCAAAGGCGTCCCTTCAAAGGTAGAGGTAGAAGAGAATTCGGTGGAAGAGAGAGAAGAGGCGGGTTTAGACAAAGATACTGAAATTTAAGTTTTCATTTACACCGCTTTTATTTCAACTTTGATTTTGCGTTATCTGTTGGAATTTCTTTTCATTTTTAACCGCAACCCTTAAAGCCCTAATATCTGAACATGAACACCTTAATAACAGGAGAAGTTTAGGATGTCTCCAACAGGTAATGTTGAGAAGAAACCAACTGTTGAAGAGCTTCTTGCAAAGGCGAAGAAACCATCCCAGTTAGCTCCTCCAATGCATAAGTTTTATGAAGGGAAGGTTCAGGTGATGCCTAAATGCGCTATTCAAAGCCCAGACGACTTTGCAGTTTGGTATACTCCTGGCGTAGCGGCTCCATGCCGAGAGATTCATGCTGACCCTGAGAAATCTTTTGAACTTACAAACAGATGGAACTATGTGGCTGTTGTCTCCGACGGCACACGTGTATTAGGGCTCGGCGACATCGGCCCTGAAGCAGCCATGCCTGTTATGGAGGGGAAGGCGCTTCTTTTCAAATATTTAGGCGGGGTTGACGCCTTCCCAATATGCTTAAAAACAAAGGATCCTGATGAGATTGTAAGGGCATGCGAGCTTATTGAACCCTCCTTCGGCGGCATAAACCTTGAAGACATTGAAAAACCAAAGTGCTTCTATGTCCTGGAAAAGGCTAGAGAACGCCTGCAAATTCCCGTTTGGCACGATGATCAGCAGGGAACAGCAACAGTCATACTTGCCGGGCTGATAAACGCTTTCAAAATTGTCGGTAAAAAACCACAAGAAAGCCTTATAACCCTCATTGGAGCAGGGTCAGCTAACATTAGAACAGCATATGTTCTGATAAGGTGGGGCATCAAACCGGGCAACATATTAATGGTGGATACAAAGGGCATAATACATTCTGGGAGAAAGGACATAAAAAAAGATGAAGATCCATGGAAATACGAGTTAGCCCAAATAACAAATGCTGAGGGCAGGGCCGGAGATATATCTGAAGCTTTCAAGGGCGTAGACGCCGTAGTAGCGGCTTCAAAGCCCGGCCCAGGCACAATTAAAAAGGAATGGGTTTCTTCAATGGCTGCCAACTCCATAATTTTTGCATGCGCAAACCCAATACCTGAAATATGGCCTTGGGAAGCAAAAGAAGCAGGAGCCCGCATAGTCGCCACTGGAAGAAGCGACTTTCCAAACCAAGTGAATAACAGTTTAGGGTTTCCAGCCATATTCCGCGGAGTATTAGATGTAAAGGCTAAAACAGTGACAGATGACATGTGCATAGCTGCAGCTCAGGAACTGGCTAAGTTCGCTGAAGAAAGAGGAATTCACGAGGATGACATTCTCCCAAGAATGGAGGAATGGGAAGTCTTTCCAAGAGAGGCCGTAGCATGTGCCCTTAAATCAATAGAACAGGGAGTGGCAAGGGTTAAGCTCAGCAGACAGGAACTATACGACAAAGCCGTTGCCATAATTAAAAACGCTAGGGAAAGCCTAGCCGTACTAATGAAAGAAGGGTTAGTAAAGAAACCTCCACCTGAAGAGGAACTGCTTAAACAACGCTAAAAAGCCCTAATTCCACCCTTTTTCTATTCAAAATAGAAAATTATTTAAATCATATAATAAACATTAAAATGGTCAAGGAGCAATGCAGATGCGATTAGACTATACACTGTACGCTGTATCAATAATATTCTTCATATTGGCCGCAATCGCTGCCGCCGTGACCTCTCCATCAGATAAGCCTTTATGGGTTGCTATTACCCTCATTCTTGGAGTCATATTCGCCTTACTAGGATACTCTCAGATGCCGAAGAAGAAAGAAGCCGTTCCTCCTGTTGCCGCCGTAACTGAACCCGAGCCACAGCCCATCCAACCCCCTCCCGCTATTCCAGCTCAAGTGGAAGTAGCAGAAGAGGCAGCTGAAAAGGTTGCCGAAAAAGTGGCTGTAGCTGGCACAGCTTTAACAACGGTTAAGGGTATAGGTGGGAAAAGGGCTGAACTCCTTAAGGCTGTGGGCATTAAAACTGTTGAAGAATTGGCTGAGGCCTCACCTGAGGATTTAGCAGCTAAACTCAAGGTCTCCCCGAAGTTCACCCAGAAGTGGATTGAAAACGCTAGAAAACTCATCAAAAAAACTTAAAGAATATTTAGAAGCTTAGCTACAAATGCAACACTCTTATTATATTCCTTCTCTCAAGCCTCTTGATAGCGTCTAAATACTCCGCCTTCTTTTTTCCACTCAACTTGAAACTTTGCACCATATCATTTAAGGGCATACAGGTCTTTCCGAAACTTAATGCTTCTTTATAAAGATGTCTAACTATCAGCCTTTCAAGCTTTCCACATTTCCATGTGGTGTTACGTAATAGGACTATTGCCCTTCTAAGTTTCCTCCTACCCCTCAAGCTTTCTCACAATTAGCTTTTTCTCACGCTCATTTTTAGAGTTTGCGTTTTTGGGTGTTTCAAAAGCCTAAAATACGCCAAAGAGTTTATCCTCCTGAAAGGAAGAGGTTGAGCTGAATGTTCAAGGGAAAAATTGGAAGAGTCATCTTCTCCAGAATAATGGAGGGTGAAGATTTAATTGATGCTATTAAAAGCAGGGTTGACGATAGTAAAGTTAAAGCCGGTGTTCTCTCAGTTATAGGGACTTTGAAAAGGGCCACCCTTGGTTATTATAGGGACGGTGAGTACACATATATTCACTTAGATAGCCCACTAGAAATAGCGTCCTGTATTGGAAATATTGCCGTTGATGAGAGTGGTGAAACGGTTATCCACGCACATATAGTTGTATCAAACGAAAAGGGCGAAGCTTTTGGAGGACATCTGATGAAAGGATCAAATGTTGGGGCCACGGCTGAGTTGACCGTAATAGAAGTTTCAGGCGTGAATCTTCAAAGGGCTTATGACGAGAAAACTAAGCTTAAACTTTTTAAGTTAGTGTAAAATTTTCTTTAAGGCTATTCCATGGGCTTTCCCATAATAGTTTTCCAGCCTCCCAGTTTTCTTATATCCCAGTTTCCTATAGAGGTTTAAAGCTGGTATATTGTCTTCTCTCACTTCCAAACAACAAATTTTAACTCCTTTTTCCATGAATATTTTTTCAATTTCCTGAAGGAGTTTGATGCCAACCCCTTTCCGCCTGTAATCCGGCGCAACGTCCATTGTAAGTATATGTCCTGTTAAGACCTCGTTTTCAACGTGCACAATTCCTATGATGAAGCCTATGATATCCCCGTTCTCTTTTGCAATTAGACTTACTGAGTTGTAGCTGATAAGCAGCTGTGCTATTTGCCTTTTTAGGAACGCTTCATTTTTAAAGCACATTTTTTCAATTTCGTAAAGTCTGTCCAAATGCTTTAGTGTAGCACTCTCCACTGTAACAGCCATAGACATCTCTAAATTATTTTATAGCTGTGTAAAATTTAGGCTTTTTCCGCTGTTCCAGTGTTTAAAAAGGTTTTTATAACTTTAAATTCAACCCATTGCTGTGATGCAAATCCAATAAAGAAGGCAAGCCAAAGCGTTATAATTCTATTCAATATTGTGGCTGTTGCACTTACTTGGAAAGGCACCCCTAAAGCCATATACAGCGTTGTCATAGTTATCTCTGGAAGCCCAACTTCAAATGGCACCCCTACAGGAATGGCCTTAACAGCTGAAACAATAGTGTGCGTCACAAGGATGGCGCTCCATGAAATTTGAGAATACCCTATAGCTGAAAAAACCAGATAGGAAATTAACAAGTTAGAAATCCTTGAAAGGCTGGAAAGGAAAACTGCCATCGCAACAACCCTTGGAGAGCTGCTGAAATCCTTTATGGAACTGTGAAATATCCCTGCAAGTTTAACAGCTTCCCCCCTAATCCTATCCGACTTCCACCTACCCCTAGTAACCCTTTCCGCGATTTTTAATGCATAATCTATAATTTTTAGGGTCCACTTCTCCCTAAAACAAAGGAGAAAAAGCAGGCAAATAAAGAACAAAGTTGCCGCTGCAAGGAACAATGTTAAGTTAAAAACCAAAGTGCTTACATGGGAGGTTTCCGTGAAAAGAATGCCTATCCCTGTTAAGAGAGCTGCTAAACTAACACCCATATATATGAGTCTATGAGTCACTAGAGAGGCTACAACCTTAACGCCAACATCATTTCCATGCTCCCTGGTCATTAAATAAACCCTTAAAACCTCCCCGCTTATAGACTCTGCAGGTATTATTATGTCCATAAAAGTTCCATACCAAACGTAAAGGTAGGCTTTAAAGGCAGAAACCTTAACTGAAAGGAAACTGAGAAGATGCCGCCAAGCCATTGCAAAAAGAAAAGAGTCGATGAAGATTAAAGATGCAGCTAACAGATACTGAGACATATCCACGCTTCGAACAGCCGCAATGACGGCAAGCATGTCAACCCTGAAAAGGTAAAGATATATTATGAACGCAGCTATGCCTACACCTAGCAGTAAAATGCTCCTCCAAGTGAACTTCGGCTTTATTGAACCCATTAGATTTTACATCCGCAATGACTTCAAGAAACTTCAATGCAAATTATATATTTTACCCAAATCCGCCTATTATTCCGTCGACAACTAAATTAATTCTAACATCAAATTATGTTCTGGTTTACTGTTTAGAGACGCAAAAGTCTTCATATGTGTTGTAGGTGTCTTGAAATTCTATCGCCCGAACAAATGTGCGGTGTACTGAAAGATTAAAAGTTAGAAGCTTAATTAATAAAGGGTTAAGAGGTAGGTTTAGAGGGATAAAATGTTAACCCGGGAGGAAGCCCTAGAGATTGTTATGAGATATATTTCAAAGCGAAATATTCTCTACCACATGTTAGCTGTAGAAGCCATAATGCGGTGTTTGGCAAAAGCTTTAGGCGAGGATGAGGAAAAGTGGGGCCTTGTAGGTTTGCTCCATGATGTTGACTATGAAAAAACTGAGGCGTCGCCTGAAAAGCACGGCTTTTTTGCAGAGGAAATACTTAAGGGATATCTTCCTGAAGAGCTTATAAAGGCTGTTAAAAGCCACAACTTCGAGCACACAGGAGTTAAACCTGAAACTATGTTGGAAAAAGCATTAATAGCCAGTGACGCTTTATCCGGGCTTCTTGTGGCCTGTGCCTTAGTGATGCCCTCGAAAAAGTTATCTGAAGTGAGGGTTGAAACTGTTTCTAGGAAGTTTAAAGATAAAGACTTTGCAAGGGGAGCCAATAGGGAGAGAATATTGCTGTGTGAGGAATTAGGGCTTAAGAGGGAAGAGTTTTTTGAAATAGCCCTGGAAGGGTTGAAGAAAGTGGCAGCGGAAATAGGCTTGTAAATTTAAAATTCAGGTTTCGGCTTACCCATCTTTCTATCTAGACAAGCCTTTACAAATCCATAATATTCAGGGTCTGGTTTACCAGGACGACTTTTAAACTCTCCATGGAACTGGGAGGCGAAAAAGAAGTAATGCTCTGGAATTTCCAGAATCTCCATTCTCCTTCCATCCGGACTTCTTCCTGAGAAAATTAAGCCTGATTCTTCAAGCTTCTCGATGTAGTCTATGTTAACCTCGAATCGGTGGCGGTGGCGCTCATAAATCTCCATGCTTTTGTATATGGAATAAGCTTTTGTGCTAGGCTTTAAGATTATTTTGTGTGTGCCCAGACGCATAGTTGCCCCCTTATACTCTATGCCTTTCTGTTCAGGCATTAGGCTGATCACTGGATGCGGGGTGTCTGGGCTGAATTCGATGCTGTTGGCATTATCTAAACGGCATACGTTACGTGCGAACTCCACAACGGCGAGTTGAAATCCAAAGCAAATTCCAAGGAAAGGAATATTGTTTTCTCTGGCAAACTTAATTGCCATAATTTTGCCCTCAGCTCCTCTATGGCCAAAACCGTAGGGAACAAATATTCCATCGAAGCTTTTGAGGCACTGAACTCTCTCAGGGTTTTTCTCGAAATTCTCAGCCTCAAAATATTGTATGTGAACTCTTGTTTGGCAAGCTGCCCCTCCATGGCGTAACGCTTCATTCATGCTTACATAGCTGTCTACAAGGGCGGCATATTTCCCAACCAAGGCGATTTTAACTTCATATTTGGGGTTCATTACTGCATTTACGAAACTTTGCCAAACTTCATAGTTTGGCTTGCGATCTGGAAGCTCAAGCCTTTTACAAATGAAACTGCCCATTCCTTGTCCGTCTAAGATTAATGGTACCTCATAAATTGTTTCAACATTGTAGGAGCAGAAGACGGCGTTCTCCGGTATGGTGCCGAAGAGGGCTATTTTCCTTAACGCTTCCCCATCAATCATTCTCGGGCATCTTGCAACTATAACGTCAGGCTGTATACCAATGCGTCTCAACTCGTTAACGCTGTGCTGAAGCGGCTTTGTCTTCATTTCCCCTGTTACATCTAATATTGGAACTAAAGCAACATGAACATACAAAGTGTTGCCGTATCCTTCTTCCAAACGCATCTGCCTAACAGCTTCAAGAAAGGGCAAGCCTTCAATGTCCCCAACAGTGCCGCCTACCTCTGTTAAAACCACATCAACATTAGAGTCTGAAGCTACAGCCCTAATGCGACCTTTAATTTCATTTGTTATGTGGGGAACAATTTGAACACATCTTCCTAGAAAGTCGCCCCTCCTCTCCTTTTCAATAACAGCTTTATAAACAGTTCCAGTTGTAATGTTATTCTCCCTTTTCAGGTCTAAATCTAGAAAACGCTCATACCAGCCCAAGTCTAGGTCTGTTTCTCCACCATCTTCAGTAACGTAGACCTCGCCATGCATATAAGGGTTCATTGTTCCAGCATCAACATTCACGTAGGGGTCAATTTTTACAGCTGTAACCCTAAACCCCCTAACCTGAAGCATTTTTCCAATAGAGGAAGTTACAATACCCTTACCAACAGAACTTAATACACCACCCGTGACAAAGACGTACTTGGTCATGCAGCGTCCTCACAATAACAGAACCATAACTCAAATTGGAATTTAAATTTATTCTAATCAACGCTCCTTTTTCTATTAAATGAAATCGTTATTAACCTGTGAAAAAGCTGAACGGTTTAACAGAACCTACCTCTCCTGAAGCCTTTAATTGATAGTTTTACGGATTATTTGAAGGCCAATTCAAAGGAAAGCGTATTTCCATAATCTTAATCTTAAAAATGACTTTTAATATAATGGAAAACTGTGAGCGCTGTTAAGATGGACGAAAATATTGTTTATTGGCTTGGAGAAAATTTATACTTAAATATTACTAACCAATGTTCCAACAACTGTTACTTCTGCATCAGAAACTTCAAAGGTGGAGTTGGAGGTTTTAACCTTAAACTTCAAAGAGACCCGCACTTAAACGAAATTCTAGGAGAACTTCAAAGGGTAATAAATACAAGATTCTGGAAGGAAATCATCTTCTGCGGTTTCGGGGAACCTCTCATGAGGCTTGACGTTGTCTTAGAAGTTAGCCGTTGGATTAGAAGCAACTATGGAAAGATGGTTAATATTAGGGTTGACACTAACGGCCATGGAGATTTACTGAACCCAAAGAGGAATGTTGTTGAAGAGCTTAAAAAGGCAGGAGTTGGAAAAGTCAGCATAAGCCTTAACGCCCATGACAAGACCTCATACATTCAGGTATGTCGCCCAAAATTTGAAAACGCTTTTGAAAGTGTTTTAGATTTTATTAGAAAGGCCAAAGAAACCCTTGATGTTGAAATAACAGCGGTTCGAGTTCCAGAGGTTGACATTTTAAAGGTGGAGGAAATAGCTGAAAAATTAAACGTAAAGTTCAGGGTAAGAGAATATATACAGCCCTTCTGGTGAAATGCGTGAAGTTCTCTATCGCGTAAAACTTTTACACAAACTTTCACGCTTAGAATTTTTATAAAATTTATCGGCTATTTTTTTCTTCTCTAGGGCTAATCGGCCAGCTTCTTCCATCGACCTGCCCAAGGAGATAAAACCATGCCCTTTTAAAACTAGAAAAAAGTTTCCATTAAGTACTTCTTCAACACTTCTAACCAATTCTAGGCTGCCATAAGGATGCCACTTTGCAGTCTGCACAAGCCCTATTTCGCCTGCATAATTAGTTATCGAAGAATCATGACCGTGGAAGATGGCGTTTACTTCTCTCCTAAGCTTGTAAATTCTGTAATGTAAGAGGCTTTCTGAAGAGGGTTTTCTTAAGCCATGAACATAAACAATTTTTTTCGTCAAATCACAATCAATAACCTTCACAAAGCATTCTGCGCTAAGATTGTCTTTAGGACCTAGGCCTGACGCAGTAATAATAAACTTGTTTGAATCTTCATCAAGCCTAAAACTTAGATTTCCCAAAGATTTTCCATTAACCACAGGTGTCAACCCCAACTCATGAAATTTTCTACACCAGCCAGCCAGCTCCACTAATCTTTCATCTTTAGGAGCCTCCTTACTCAGAAAAACAGTCCTGAACTTAACTCCTTTATATTTTTCCATATTCCACAGCTCTATTTGACATTATAGCAAAAATTATTAAAATAGTTTAGGCGTAACAATTAACCAAACGTTTGGATTTAAGGCTTATAAGCATTAGAAAGATTAACGCCGAGACAATGTTGAATAAGTTTGTAAAAATTTTTACATCTACGCCTACTTTAATAAATGAAAAGTTTTTCAAAAAGTTTTAGATTACAACCAATTTTGACCTTTACATTTATTCACGTGTTTAACGGATTTAGAGACTTAGCGACTTGGCGCCTCAGCCTCAGCCTGTTCTCATTAACGTGGCCAATGTTGACTGCAATTTAGGCATAAGATATATAGCATCTTGGCGAAATACTGGTCGTAGAGGCCGTTTTAAATGCAGAGGGCATATTCAAAATTGTTGGGTATAGTCGGAAAACCCAACACTGGTAAATCCACATTCTTCAGCGCGGCAACCCTTGCACCGGCTGAGATAGCGAATTATCCCTTCACTACGATAAAGCCCAATAGAGGTATAGGTTATGTGAGGACGCCTTGTGTCTGTAGGGAATTCAATGTTAAAGATACTCCAGTCAACTCGATTTGTCTTGACGGCGTTAGACTGATCCCTGTTGAGTTTATAGACTGTGCCGGCCTTGTTCCTGGTGCTTGGCAGGGTAGGGGGTTAGGCAACAAATTTCTAGATGAAATCAGAAAAGCTGACGTTCTTATACACATAGTTGACGCTTCAGGTGGAACAGACAGTGAAGGTAGAATATGTAAGCCAGGTGAACATGATCCAGTTGAGGATGTTAAATTCCTTGAACAGGAAATTACTATGTGGTTAGCGAACATCCTTAAAAAGGACTGGCCTAAAATTGCGAGAACTGCTGAATCGGAGGCTAAGGATCTTCTTTCAATGCTTGAGGAGAGGCTTAGCGGCCTTGCAATAAGGAGATTCCACATTTTTGAGGCTGTTAGAAGGACCGGTTTAAATGCGGATAAGCCTACACTTTGGAGCGAGGAGGAATTTACAAGGTTTATTGACGTGCTTAGGCAGATTGCAAAACCCATGCTTATAGTGGCTAATAAAATGGACATTCCCACAGCTGAGGAGAACTTTGAGAGGCTTAAAAAGCTTAACTACATTGTTGTTCCATGCTGCGCTGAAGCTGAACTTGCCTTAAGAAGGGCTGCTGAGAGAAAGCTGATTGATTATACGCCTGGTGACTGCAACTTTAAGGTTGTGGCTCCTGAAAGGCTTTCTCAAAGCCAGATTAAAGCCTTAGAAGCAATTAGGGAGAAAGTCCTTTTGAAGCTTGGATCAACAGGTGTTCAAGACGCAGTTAATATGGCTTACTTTAAACTTTTAAACATGATAACAGTGTATCCCGTTGAAGATGTTGAGCATATGTCAGACCATAATGGCAGGGTTTTGCCAGACGCATACCTTGTGCCCTATGGAACAACTGCACGGGAACTCGCTTATTTAATTCACACAGAGTTAGGGGAGAGCTTCATATATGCTGTTGAGGCTAGGGAGAGGAAAAGAGTTGGAGAAGATTATACGCTCAAAGATAGGGATGTAATCTCAATAGTTAGTGCTAAAAAGAGGGCTTAAATAATCTTTATGCGCCGAAGCGCCTTTTACGTTTCTGAAATGTGCGCACAGCTCTTAATAGGTCTATTAGGCGGAAGTCAGGCCAGTACACATCTAAAAAGCATAGTTCGCTGTAGGCTGACTGCCAAAGTAGAAATCCGCTTAGTCGTTCTTCCCCAGAAGTCCTTATAATTAAGTCTGGATCCTGTTTTGGCATGTGCGACGTGTATAAAAATTTCTCAAATAGGCTTTCGTCGACGTCTTCAGGGTTCAATTCCCTTTTTCTAACTTTCTTTGCAATCTCTTTCGCGGCATCTGCAATTTCAGCTCTTCCCCCATAGGCGAAGGCTATGTTTAAAAAATGTTCGTTATAGTTTTGAGTTGCTTTTTCCACTTCTTCTATAAGTTTTCGCAGATGTTCTGGAACCATGTTCAATCTTCCAATGACTTTCACGCATACCCTATTTCTATGTATCCTATCATCTTTTAGGATTTTTTGAAGTTCTTCTCCAGCAATTCGCATAATCTCGTCGACTTCCTCTCTTGGACGGCGGAAATTTTCTGTTGAGAAGGCATATAGCGTTATGGATTTAACGTTAAGCTTTAAACACCATTCAAGGAGCTGTTCAACTTTTTCCGCTCCTCTTTTATGGCCAAGCCATGGTGCTAGGTCTTTCTCAGAAGCCCACCTTCTGTTTCCATCTAAAATAATTGCTATATGTTCAGGCCTAACACTACTTTTAACCTGATGCCAAAGCCACTTTTCATAAAGTTTGTAAACCCCAATTGTTGAAAGAAGTGTTTTAAGCATTAATTAAACCTCGCATCCCTAAGTGCTCCTTTACATGGGCAAGTGTCCTTTCTATTTAATGGTAAAGCCTTTATGGTTTCAATTATAATTTGCTCTATTTTAGGCTGAACTTCTCTTGACACATTTAAAACTTCAGAGGCGGGTAAGCGTTTCTGTATGCCTGCAGCCATGTTGGAGGCAAAGCATAAGGCTGCATAGCAAATTTCGAGTTCCCGTGCAAGTACAGCTTCAGGAACCCCTGTCATTCCAACAATGTCAAACCCTAAACGTCTAAACATTTCAATCTCTGCTGGAGTTTCAAAACGTGGACCCTCAGTGCATACTAAAACTCCTTTGGAGTGGAGGCTTAGGGAAAGTTTTTCAGCAGCCTCAATAAGAAGCCTCCTCATTTCAGGGCAGTAGGGCTGTGAAACGTCGATGTGTGTTACAGGATACTCATCGTAAAAGGTTGCTTGGCGAGCTTTTGTGAAGTCAACATAATCATGGGGAACAATAACATCGCCGGGCTTAATGTGCCTGTTTATGGCGCCTACGGCGTTTATGGCAATTATACGCTCTACGCCAAGCACATGCAGCCCGTATATGTTCGCTCTATAATTCACCTTGTGAGGGGGGATTGTGTGCTCAGGACCATGTCTAGGAAGGAAAGCTACATTTTTGTCTGCAACTTCGCCGACTGTTATAGGTGGAGGCAGCCCAAAGGGTGTTCCAACGCGTATTTGATGTTTATCCTTAAACAGCCTTTCAAAGCCTGTGCCTCCTATAACAGCAATTTTAGGCTTATTCAAACTCTTCAACCTCTCTTTCAACTTCCTTGAAGAACCCTTTAGCGATCCTGTTGACTACGAGTATAACCAGAAAAGAGGCTATTCCAATCATTATGCCAATAATTATTGAAAATATTAATGCTTCATATCCCATTTTTGGGTCTATCAGAAGGCGGGATGCAGATTCAAAAATTTCCCTTGACCATACTATTAATACTATTAAAGCGGAATTTCGTAGAAGTCTGGAATCACGTTCAAAATACCAGCGTATGGCTCTCCCAAGAAGGAAAACGCAGACACCTGAAACTATTAGGTCTTTAGAGTTTTTTATGAAATAGCCTGCAATTTGCGGTATGAAGCTTATCCAGTCTTCTGATGGGAAATAAATAATTGCATTTTCAAAGCCTAAGTAAATGCCAAAAACTACACATATAACTCCAGCTACGGTGGAAAATGTTGAAATTTGAACTCGTATCGGCGGAGGAGAGTACTCTCTAACCCACCTGTAGAGACTTTTCGCCATTTTATCCACTCCAAATCCCTTTAAAAACATGTAAGCTCCTAAAACGAGGATAATTGCCATTAAATAGAAGTGAACTAAATTGAAAATTGAAAGAATTCCTAAGATGAAAAGTAAAATTCCAGGAAGGCCTAGTGCTAAACGGGAATAGCGCGGGTTTTCCAGAACTGTTTTCAAATACCGAGTGAACAAAGCAGCAGTTTCTTCTATGGACTCACTATGCTTAATTATTATTCTCCTAACCGAGGAGACAGGAACCCTCGACTCTACGAGGGGTAAAACAGCCTCATCTGAGTACCCGTCGGTGACAAGAATCACTTCATCAGCCTTATAAGAGGATAATATTTCATTTAGTTCTGCTACAATTTTCCTGTCTGCACCAACGCCTCCCAGTTCAGAGCCTGATATTGTAGCTATTTCGAAAGCCTCGTTTTGTCTAGCCTCACTGTTAAGACGGTCATATATTCTTACAGCCTCAAACATTGCGTTAGCATCAGATTCTTCCGGATCTTTAAGTGCTAAGGCTATTGCAGCGTTTAGATTTTTCTCTTTTCCGATTAGAGGTGTTTTAATTCCGGTTTTCACGCTTAGGTCGTTGTCTCTGTCTACGCATAGGATTAAAATTCTTTTCATTTTTGAAATTTCTTCGTTACTCTGTGTCATTAAAGCCCTTTACCTACTTCTTTAACTATTTAAGGTTACTTTAATTTTATGCTATTCCTTTTTCCGTTAGAACCTTAAATTCCTCCCACGTCAATTTTTCGCCGCGCTTCAGCTTTTCCCTTGCCTTTTTTTCGAAATTTTCCATAAGGTCTTCTTCAATTTTCTTTCTCTCGCATTCTTCTTCGGTCCGTATCTCCCCTTTCAACCTGTGTATTTTGTCTAAGATTTCAGCGATCTCTTTTCGGCACTTTTTGCTCTCTTCTCTTGTCTCGAGGAACTGGCTATGAAGTGCATGGGCTTCGGCTTTCAGCCTTTGAGATTCCTCAATTTTTCTAAGGATTTCCTCGTGAATTTTTCGGCTCTCACCTGTTTTTTCTGCAATGTTCTGGCGGCATGTCTCTGCTTTTGTGTAAAGGGCTTTTATCTCAGCGTTTAGCTCCATTATTCTCTGGTCTAGTTTCTCGATTTTTCTATGAATGCTTAATTGTCTTTCAAACTCTTT
>JAVZIQ010000046.1:0-13745 GCA_038871175.1 Bathyarchaeia archaeon
GTGTCGCATATTCCATTTAAACCCCAAACGTATAGCCAGAAAGTCACTGCAAAAAACACTATTATGGGTACTGCTTCTCCAACTCCTAGAATAGAGGGTGTTCGCCAGCTTAAAAGCCCGCCTATAATGCACAGTACAGCGCAGAGAATTAAAGTATTTAATCTACCAATGCGATCAGACACCGCTCCTAAAACTGCGCGTGCTATTACACCATTAATTGTGCATGTCATTTCTACAATTCCTATTATGGTTAAACCGAATCTCAGTATTTCACTTTGAAAAGTTGCAAGGAATGGAAGCACTATAAACATCAGCCCAAACCATCCTGTAATTGAGAGTAGAAGCGCTAGTAGAAACCTTGTGCGAATTTCAGGGCTTAAAAACTTTCTAAGAGGCACTTTTTCTTCTTTTGCTATCTTTCCTTCCGCAATGAGCTTTTGTCGCTCTTGCCAAAGGGATGATTCCCTTAGGAGAAGGGCACCTAAGATGGCAATTATTAAGTCGAAGATACATACGTAGGCGAAGAAAACATGCCATGTGAATCCATAAATTCCAGCTAGTATAAGCATAATGCTTATGTTTAAAGTGCCGATCACAGACATGGCGGACGCGCGACCCACTATTGTTTGTCTTCTCTCAGGAGGCACTTCCTCTGGCAGCCATGTGTAAAATGAAACTGTGGATAAACAAGCGAAGAAGCCTGAAAGAATTCTGGCCACATAGAACCATTGAAAGTTAGGTGCGACAAGATACACTAAATACGCAAAGGCAGCGAGAAGGTTTCCAAGGACGAATCCCTTTTTTCGCCCTAGGTAGTCTATGAGAGGGCCTGAAACGAATGCGGAAACGAACATGCCGAGGTATATGCCGCTTATGAGGAAGCCAACTTCAGCCATGGATATGCCCCAGAAAGCGATTAACAGAGGCATGGTTATAGCAATAACCATTTCGTCCATGGCGTCTGACCAGCTGCCCAATCCGCCAATCACTGCGAGCCGCATGTAAGAGAAACTTTTTTGTTCGCTCTTACTCATAACAACCCCCGTAGACATATTAGATGCGTCTTTTTAAAAAATTTTCGAAAAGATTTTATGGGATATGGGATATAATAGCGCATTGGGGTTCTTAATGAAGGTGATAGGTTTATCAACTGGTCGAATTGGGGGTAACTGTGAGATTCTACTGAAAGAGGCTCTTATGACGTGTGAGGAATTTGGCGCGGAAACAGAGATGATTCGCGCGATGGAACTTGATGTGCGTCCGTGTAGGGGGTGTGAATCATGTACTATGGCTATGGCCAAGGGGGAAGAGCCGAAATGTGTTATGGATGATGATGTTCCATGGGTTCTTGATAAAATTCTCTTGGATGAAGCAGCTGTAATAGTGGGTGTTCCAACATATCATCTTAGATCGAATGGATATTTTGAGATTATTAATGAAAGAATGCTTCCTGTGATATTCAAACATCCGGAAATCCTTAAAAAAAATAAGGTGGGCGCCATTATAGCTGTGGGAGGCGGAGAGCCGGAATGGACTCCTTTAACATTGCTCTTAGCAAATATTTTCATGCAGCATGTTACAAGGGTTGTAGACCAGATGTTGGCTAACTTCTGTCCTAGGCCTGGACAAGTACTCTTATATCCAGAATACATTGAGAGAGCTAGAAAGCTGGGGAGAAATGTAGTTAATGCAATGAATATGCCAATTAGTGAGGTTAAGTATGTTGGCGAGAGGAAAGACACAGCATGTCCAGTTTGCCACTGTGACATATTGAGGGTGCATGCAGAATTGCCAGAAGTTTTCTGTCCAGTATGCTGGACGAAGGGTGTTATCACTGTAGAAGATGGCAAAATGGGCATTAAATGGAATGAAGAGAGCGTTAAATATCCGAGGTTCTCTGAGAAGGGGGTTTTCGACCATTTGGAATTCATCAAAAAGAATGTAAGATACTATTATGATAACCTTGAAAGGGTGAAGGGGTTGTCCGCTAAATATGCAGCCTATAGTAAAATATTAAAGCCTTAAGGAAGGCGATGAAATGCAAACTGATGTTATTGTTATTGGGGGTAGTGCTGCCGGATTAGCCGCGGCCATAAGCGCCGCCGAGGAGGGTGTAAAGGTTACTCTGTTTGAAAAGTATCCCTATCTAGGCGGGATTGCTAAGCTTGGAATGGGTATAGCCGCTGTGGAAAGTAGACTTCAGCGAGAGATAGCCTTTCCCTTTAAGAGGGATGATGCATTCAAGCTGATTATGGAGCATACCGACTGGCGGGCAGATGCCCGCCTTGTCAGAGCATGGGTTGATGAAATGCCCAGAACAATCGATTGGCTGGAGAGCTTGGGATTAGAGTTTGAGCTGCTAGACATATATCAGTCTCCAGAATTTATCGTTCCTACAGGACACCTTGTGAAAAGGACTAGAAAAATCGTTATGCCTCCTGAGGAAGCTAAATGGTCAGGGGTTCCAGGGGAGGTGCGCATTACACCTGAAGAGCCATCCCTAATCGAAGGAGGCAGAACCGCTGTTATGATCAATATTATGGCGGAGAAAGCAAGAGAAAAAGGCGTGGTGATAAATCTAGGAACTCGTGTTGAGAAAATACTTGTGGAAAAAGGACGTGTGGCTGGCGTAATTGCTGAAAGGAAAGGGGAGAAGGTGCATTCTAACTGTAAGGCTGTGGTTATTGCTACAGGGGGCTTCTGCCATAATAAAGAGATGGTTAAAAAGTACACCGGATTTGATGTTGGGAACGATATCCTGGTTCTTCACGGGGTTGAATTGGTTGGGGACGGTGTCCAAATGGCTTGGGAGTTAGGGGCAGCTCAGGACGATATGGCTCCTGCCATACTTACAGAACCCTTACTGCCCTATGATCCCAACTTGAGATGTGCGTTTAATCAACCTTTCAATTTGGCTGTTAATCAAGATGGGAAGCGCTTCGTAAATGAGGAAAAGGTGGGTGCAAACTGGATCCATTTGGCATACGCAATGGCTAAGCAAAAAAATCGGTGTGCCTACGTAATCTTTGACGAAAACATTAGGAGGCACATGGAGGAAAAAGGCGTCGAGTACATTTACTACCTGTTTAGACCTGTGAGGATAAAATTAGATAAAGAGCAGTTTGAAGCTTCAGTTAAAAGGGCCCTTGAAAGTAGGCATTCCTCCCTAGTAGTTGCTGATTCACTGGAAGAATTAGCCAGAAAAATAGGGGTTAATCCAGATAATTTAAAAGAGACTGTGGAAGAGTATAATGCATCATGCGAAAGGGGTCGCGACTCTCTGTTCAACAAGGACCCCAGATATCTATTTCCAATTAACCAGCCGAAGTTCTACGCTGCAAAATATGTGCTTTACATGTACACTACTGTGGGTGGAATAAAAATTAACGAGAGAACTGAAGTCCTAAATAAGGATGGTGAAGTTATCCCAGGCCTCTATGCTGCCGGCGACTGCGCAGCCTCAGTTTTGACTTATGACTTCTCGTTAAGCTACATGTTGTGGGGTGCTAATTTAAGCTTCGCCCTCAACACTGGACGCATAGCAGGCAGAAACGCAGCAGAACGTGTCAAGGCCATCACGTAAAAACTTGAGGTGCCAACATGTTAATTGAGGAGGTAAATCAACTTTTAAAACCTGGCTACCAATCTGTAGAGACAGGTTATTTCCGCTTACCTAATGGGCAAATGCATGTAAGGGTTCTCACAAGAATGCCGAAGTGTAACGGAGAGATGGCCGTCTGGTGGTTTAAATACCTTGACAACGCTGAAAAATACAGGATGTGGCATCCGAAGGATCATATATCATTTAAGCCTCTGACCAATGGGCACATCATTGAAGAAAAAGTTGGAGGAGAAATATGGAGGGCTCGGATAGAATTCGTTGATCCCTCCCAACTTTTTGACATAACAAAATTTCAAGAAGCAAATGTTGAAGCTGCTTTCTGCGCTAGGGGATACACCTTTGAGGGAAAATTACACGGCGTCATAATTCATCTGATGCGCAAAACATATTATGGGTCTGAGATGCGAAGCAGGTTCTGGCTATTTGATGCATCAGAAAAAGCTGGAGCGGGTTTAATGCAACATTGCATGGAGGAGATGGGAAATCTCGCCGATTTTCTTCCTGATCTTTACGCCAATAAATAGGGGGAGAGAAAGAAAACTTAGACTTGCCGCAAGTTAAGAGATGAAGAATAATTCACTTAATAATGAGGATAATGCTTCAGTTATAGAGGGGCTTACTATTTTATAATGCGCCTTATTCTTTTATTTTATTTTGAGCTGTTTTCTTTTGCCTCGCATTCGTATCTTATCCTGTTGTCTTCCCTCACTGTTTTGAAGGAGAAGTATGGGTTAACCTCCGGGTCTTTAACAACGCTCCATAACCTGTAGAGTTGTGGGAGGAACACTTGGAAGTTTGCAATCTCCTTTTGACAGTGGGGGGCCCATACATTGAGTAGCCTTTCATTTGATTCTGCTTTTGTAGGTATCGCTGTGGACCTTCCTCTTACGCCAAAGTCTGTTTTTTCCCATTGGTGAACCCTGTAACCAATGGGTGGAGCGTCTTCTTTAACCTCCTCCCCTGTAATGCTTATTGCTGCGGCGACAACAACGTGATCGAACACTATTACTGATTTTATTTCCTCTGGGAGATTTTTCACATCTTCCCATCTAATGCAGGGCTTAATGAGGGTTCCATCCGACCAGACTTGTGGTGCCATATGAATAGCGCCAATAGCTGCGTTATGTTTAGGCCTTTTAATCCAGTAAAAATCCTTATGCTCTTCAGGATGCCAAAGAGCGAAGCCCTTCTCCATGTTACACCACCACCAATTCAGCATTTTTGATGTGACTCCGTCTAGGGTCCAGTCTATATGAACGCGGCCTTTTTCATCTGTCCAAACCCTCATATGCAGGCTCTCCTATAACATTAAGAAACATGGCATAAACCTTATAAAAATTGTTATAACATCGAATATAATTGCTGCGATCACTTTGACAATGATTTTTACAAAGGAAAGGTTACCAAAAATTTTTTATTATGAAGAAATTATAGGTTTCACACGGTGATGTTGTTATTGCATACCATTAAAATTGATTTTGATAAATGTACATTTTGTCAAACATGTGTAAAGGCATGTTGGGAGGATGTTATTAGATGGGATGAAACAAAGAAGGTGCCTGTTGTTATGTATCCAGAAGATTGTCTTGTGTGCGGTTTATGTGAAGTTCTATGTCCAACAAAATGCATCCAAGTCATCCCTGATTGGCATAGTAAAAGGTGGCCTAAAGAATTATCCCGCAATGTAAAATCAACAGTTTATGGTTAGGTGGTGGGTGAAAGTTGAGCTTAACTGAAATTTTAGAAAAGACTATTTCCGCAGACATTCTTGTTGTTGGAGGGGGAATAGCTGGGCTTTCATCTGCGATAGCGGCTAAGGAGGCAGCACCCCAACTCGATGTGCTTGTAGTGGATAGGGCGACGGGTAGTGCGGGATGGGCTGGTAAAGCTCCCCGCACGGCAGGCCACTTCACCTTTGTAACACCTGAAGATGACCCGGAGGACTTCATTAAATACATTGTGTGTAACATAGGCTGCTTTCTAAACGATCAGATGTTGCTCAGAGAGTATGCATACGCTACGAGAAAGCTTATAGAGCAGCTTAAGCTGTGGGGTGTAACAATAATTAGGAGACCTGACGGTAAGATCCAGTATAACAAGATAGGCCCGTTTCCATGGGGAACAACCCTTGCAGACCTTGATATGTGTGCTCGGATGGCTGCATATGCAAAGAGGCTTGGCGTTAAGTTCCTCGATAAAGTTTTCGTTTGCGATCTTCTCAAAAGCGATGAGCAGGTTATGGGGGCCTTAGGTTTTAGCTTACTTGATGGGTCATTCTACATTTTCAGGGCGAGGGCAACAATTCTAGCTTGTGGAAACCAGAATTATGGGCTGATGCCTCTTTGGAATGGTATAGGAATAGGCATACTGGCGGCGTATAGGGCTGGCGCTGAGATGAGAAACGCCGAGTTTGGAAATTATGGCGGAGGCTTTCTAAACGCCGACATACCTCAATCTGGCGATTGGCTAGTTACCGGGCAGGATTTCATGTACAACGCTAAGGAAGAATATCTAACTCCTAAATATCGACCTGGTCCACGTCCAGACTCCGACCCAGAAGCTTATTTTGCTTGGTATAGGGAAACTTTAGCTGGAAATGGTCCAATTTATGTGGATGCGTTAACCTCCATATCAGATAACCAGAGAAAATTTTTCTTTGCATTGCCAGGAATGCGCCCGCTGGCGGATGAATTCTGGAAAAACTTAATCATGAAAACCATAGCTGTGAGAAAGGATCCGATGGCGAAACTTGTCAGGGTAGTACATGCATTTCAAGGGGAGATTTCCTGTATTAAAGTGGATAATTACAGTACAAGCCTACCTGGACTCTTCGCTGTCGGAGACATAAGTTTCGGGGGGTCAGCGTTATATGGGGCTGTTCCATCACCTCCAGGCCGAATTAAGGGTAGCGGTTTAATGAATGCCGTTTTTTCAGGAGTGAAAGGAGGATCATCTGCAGCTGTTTACGCCACGGCTTTAAAAGCTGCTAAAATTGAGCCTGAAGTAGATTATTCGCAAGTTAAGGAACTTAAGGAAAGAATTCTCTTGCCCTTAAGCCGAGAAAATGGGATACCGCCATCCGAGGTTATGTATAGGGTTCAAGAGGTTATCTATCCGCTTGATTACAGCATTATTAAAAGTGGGGATAGGCTGAAAGAGGCTTTAGACAAGGTACTTGCTCTGCAGGAAGATTTAGGCAGAATGAAAGCCAAAGATCTCCATGAACTTTGTAAGTGTATGTTTGCTGAAAGTATGGCTTTATGCGGAGAAATGTTCTATAGAGCCTCATTAATGAGAACGGAGAGCAGAGGATTCCATTACAGAGAGGACTATCCGAACGTGGACAATAAGAACTGGCTGAAATGGATAATTATCAAAAAGGAAGATGAGGCAATGAAACTCTATACTGAGCCAATCCCCATGGAAAAGTATCCCTATAAGCCTCTAGAAGAATAGCGCAATAAACTCTCTGGAACCTTCACCATTTTTAGTCTGCTTGCTAGGGTCTGCCAAATTTTACGTTTTGATATATTCTTTTTTGTTTGGATTAATGTTGATGGTGTTAAGGTTTATAAGAAAATCTTATAAGTTTTCTTTTCTTATAATGTGCTAAACTGGTCTGTGTGTTGGTGGATGTTATGAAGGCTCCTTTGGAAGGTATAAAGGTGTTGGATTTTACGCATGAGGTTGCGGGTCCACATTGTACTATGTTGCTTGGAGATTTGGGCGCTGAAGTGTTTAAGGTGGAGGTTCCTGGGCGTGGGGATCGTGGAAGATACTGGGTTGGGATGCGAGAAACCATTTTTATTGTGAATAATAGGAACAAGGTTAGCGTTGCGTTGGATCTTAAAAGCGATGAGGGTAGGAAGGCTGCTGTGGAGCTTGTGAAAAGGGTTGACATTATTGTGGAGAACTTTGTGCCTGGAACAATGAAGAAGTTTGGTTTAGACTATGAGAGTGTGAAGAAGATTAATCCCAAGATCATTTACTGTTCCATTTCAGGTTATGGACAGGAAGGCCCTTACAGCAACAGGCCAGCATGGGATCCCATAATTGAAGCTGAATCTGGATTAATGTCTCTGACAGGAGATCCTGAACCTTGCTTGCCTTCTAGAATTCCAGCTTCCATAGTGGATTATGGAGCTGCTGTCTACGCAGTTGTGGGAATATTGGCTGCGTTGCTTTTCCGTGAAAAAACTGGGAAGGGGCAGTTCATAGACATATCAATGCTTGACGTTGCAACATTATGGGCAGGCTACTGGATTGCCTACAGCTACCTAACAGGAGAAGTTAGGGAGAGAATGGGTTCAGCTGCTCCTGTGGGAGCTCCATATCAAGTTTTTAAAACTAAGGATTCCTACATTTTCATTGCAGCCTTTGAAGATGAACATTGGAAGAAGTTCTGCCAAGTATTAGGAGTAGAATATTTGATGAATGAGCCTCAATTCTCAACAAGGGAGCTTAGAAGCAATAACAGAATAACACTCGTCAGCAAGCTTAACGGTGTAATAGCCCAATGGACAACTGAGGAGTTAACTAAAAAACTTACAGATGCTGGGGTGCCATGCGCTCCAGTTAGAGACACAAAGCAGGTTTTAGATCATCCTCAACTAATTTACAGAGGCATGCTAGTTGACGTGAATTATAAAGGACAGAAGGTGAAAATTCCAGGGATACCATTCAAATTCTCAGAGTGTGAACTGACAATAAGACACCCACCGCCTGAAATAGGGGAACACACAAAAGAGGTACTGCAGAAATTAGGCCTAGCCTAAAACCCATAAACAAGATCAAACCATTAAAAAGTGAACTCCTAATATTCTAGATGTAACTCCCTATTGTATAGAATTATTCGGGAAGAAGTGGAAATAACGAGCCGTAAACCTTATTATTATGGTTTAGAAGTATGCTAGGAATTGTGGTTTAAAATGAAGGTTTTCGTGGTAGACCTGTCTATTTGCAACGGTTGCTATAACTGTCAAATAGCCTGTAAGGATGAGCATGTTGGAAATGATTGGACTCCTTATGCTAAGCCTCAACCCTTAACTGGTCAGTTCTGGTTTAAAATGGTTGAAAGGGAGAGAGGCTCCTACCCAAAAGTGAAGGTTAGTTATATTCCAACCCTATGCAATCACTGTGATGAGGCGCCCTGCATTCCTTCATGCCGACCTAAAGCAATTTACAAAAGAGCTGATGGATTAGTTTTAATAGACCCGTTAAAGTGTACGGGATGTAGAGATTGCGTTTATGCATGTCCATATGGCTCAATATATTTCAATGAGGACTTGATGATTGCTCAGAAATGCACCGGATGCGCCCACCTGTTGGATAAGGGAGACATACCTAGATGTGTTGACGCATGTCCCACAGAAGCCTTAAAGTTCTGCGAAGAGGAAGAGGCAAAAGAACTTCTTAAACACTCAGGTTTCCTGAGACCTGAGCTTAAACAAACCAAGCCTAGAGTGCATTATCTACACCTTGAGCTTTTGAAGCCCTACATAGCTGGAGACGTATACGACCCTGAAGAAGACGAATGCATTAAGGAGGCAAAAGTGAAATTGATAGATGAAGGCTCAGGAGAAACCTTTGAAACATTTACAGACCACTTCGGAGACTTCTGGTTTAAAGGTTTAGAACAAAATAAAGCCTTCACAATAAAAATTGAGAAAGAAGGATACTCCCTTGTGGAAATCAAAAACATAAAAACAGAGAAAGACGTAGTAATAAACGATATAAAAATCTACAAAAAACGTTAAGAATAAAACATCGCATCATAGGCTTTCAGCACCCAAAAATTTTCTTTAATATCTAAATTTATAGGAGATTTTGGCTTCCTTACAGGATCCCTTAAAGAATCAAGATTTTATGAACTGCGCCTATGCGGATGTTGAGGGGAGAATTTAGCTTTATAGTTTGTCGTAGGCTAATAGGATTACTGAGTAACCAAGCACAAGGGTTGAAATAGTCCATGAAGGAACATGAAAACCTGAAGTTACCCACATGAAAACGTCCATCAAAGCGTTAAAAGCCTGAACAATGCAGGACAATTTAATAAGCTGTTTAATGGTTTTCTTCTCAACCATAAGCCATCCTTGCACAGAAGATCTAAGCCTAAAAATAATTAATTTATGAAACAGCAAACAAAATTTAAAATCAAAATTAAAAATAAACTTTTAAAATAAAGGAAAAACGCTTTTGAAGCTTTAAAACCTGAAAAAGCATATATAAAATTGAAACTTTCACGCTAGCATAGTGGAAGAGGGCGTTTTCATTTAAATTTTGTTGAAGTTTTAGAAGGGCTGGTTTAGGGCGTACCATTTTAGGGCTTGGAAGAATCCAACTTCTAGGACTGCGGCTAGGAGGAATAGGAGGTATATTCCTGCTAGGCCTTTGTTTGTTAGTTTCCTTGAAAGTGTCTTGTTTATTGATGTGTATATTCCATATGCTTCAACAATGCCGTGAGGTAGGGTTACAAGCATGATTAGCCCGGCGATGTCTATTGCTATTTTACCGTTGAAGAAGGCGTTCACTTTTAAAATGCTTATTATAAGCACCATTACGGTGAATATGGCTGCGAAGAGGCGTGGGTGATCAAGCACTATGTATTCAATCTTCTTTTTTGGGAGGAAAGCGTGGACGAAGTCAACGTAGAAGCTCATTCCGATAATTATTAGGGAAACTACAATCACGTTGTGGATGAAGACGAGAGCCACAGCCAAGGGAGGGTTTACAAAAACATTCTCAACATTGGCTAGGAAAAGCATGTTTTCAAAATAAGCCAGAAATAGGAAGAAGGTGAAGGTTGCTCCCAATATTAAGGTTTTTGTTTTGCTGTTTATTAGGCATTCCTCCAAAGGCCTCATTCTTTTATGAAATGCGGCAAGGGGTGAAAATATGCTTTTGTAGCAATTTTAAATTTTCGTTTAAATCAACGTTGTACAGAATGTTATTCATACCTAAATTTTAGATATCTCCATTGGAAAACTGTGCGGTGAAAACTGTTTATGTTAGGCTTTAGGAAAGACTTCCACGTTGAGGATTAAGCCGCCTTTTCACGTATGTTTTTAATGTTTTATAAAGCTGGTTGTTGGAAGTGTTTGCTGTTGTGTTCGCTTATGGATTGCTGCATAATAAATATAGATTGCTTTGTTCTTTTATTAGTTTAAGGAGTGGGCTTAAAGTGGTGGATTTTGAAAAACTTGGAGTTTTCTATTTGGGGCGTGTCTACGATATTGAAAGGAAAACTCCTTTGGAGGATTTGCTTCTTTACGATTCTAAGGATTTGGTTACTCATGCTGTTTGTATAGGTATGACGGGAAGTGGGAAAACAGGGTTATGCATCTCCCTTATTGAGGAGGCTGCAATTGATGGAGTTCCGGCCATTTTGATTGATCCTAAAGGAGACGTTACAAATCTTCTCCTCACTTTTCCAGATCTTCAGCCTCAGGATTTTCTGCCTTGGATAAATGTGGAAGAGGCTTTTAAAAAGGGGGTTTCCCCTGAGGAGTATGCAGCTAAACAGGCTGTTTTATGGAAGGAAGGCTTGGGAAAATGGGGTCAAAACGGAAATCGCATTCAACGCCTAAGAGGTTCAGCTGAATTCTTAATTTATACGCCTGGAAGCAGCGCCGGCCTTCAAATTTCAATTTTAAAGTCTTTTGAGGCGCCTCCACCTCAAATTGTTGAAGATGAAGAGCTTTTGCAGGAGAGGATAAACACAACTGTTACAAGCCTTCTTATGCTTTTAGGATTAGAAGCAGATCCCATCAAGTCTAGGGAACACATTTTAATTTCTAACATTCTTGCAAGCTGTTGGCGGAGAGGCGAAAATCTGGATCTGGGTCGTTTAATCCAGCTTATTCAGGCTCCGCCCATTAAACGTGTAGGAGTATTTGACGTTGAATCCTTCTATCCGGCTAAGGAACGGTTTGAACTTGCAATGAAACTGAACAATCTTCTTGCCGCTCCAGGCTTCAGCCTTTGGCTTGAAGGAGACCCGTTGGATGTAAGTCAGCTTCTCTATTCGCCTAGTGGCAAGCCTAGAATAACAATTTTCTACATTGCCCATTTGAACGATGCTCAACGAATGTTTTTCGTTTCGCTTCTTCTAAACCAAATTGTTGGGTGGATGAGAACCCAGTCAGGAACAACGAGCCTCCGAGCCATACTCTACATAGATGAAGTTTTCGGATACCTTCCGCCAGTGGCTAATCCTCCATCGAAACTTCCCCTAATAACTCTTCTGAAACAGGCCAGAGCCTTCGGTTTAGGAGTAGTTTTAGCCACACAAAACCCTATAGACTTGGATTATAAGGCGCTTTCAAACGCGGGCACATGGTTTTTGGGAAGGCTTCAAACTGAAAGGGACAAGCAACGTGTGTTGGAAGGCCTTGAAGGTGCAGCATTTTCAGGGCAAAAACAGTATAGCAGACAATATTTTGACAAGGTCCTCTCAGGCCTTGGAAACCGAATATTCCTAATGAACAACGTGCATGAAGACAGGCCTGTGGTTTTCGAAACAAGATGGGCAATGTCATATTTGAGAGGCCCATTAACAAGGGAACAAATCAAAACCCTAATGGAGCCTGTGAAAAAACAGAGAACATACATGGCAGAGCAAGCTATAGCCAAACCAACCCCTACAGCTCAGATAACAATTCCTGCAGCTACAACACAGACTTTAACCCGAACAAAACCTCTATTGCCTCCAGGCATACGGGAGTACTACATGCCTTTAGAGAAAAGCATGCTGGAAAGGGCAAACACGACATATAAGCCCATGCTGATCGGAGCTGCACAAATACAATATTCAATACCGAAAATGGGCATATATGCGGTAAGAGAAAAGGTTTACATAACACCGTTCAATGAAACACCAGTTCCGGTAAACTGGGATCAGGCGAAAGAAGCTGGTATTAAACTTTCAGAACTTTTAAAGGAACCTCCAGCAGACTTGCCATACGCAGACCTGCCCCAGGCCGCTTTAAACCCTAAAAACTACACTTTTTGGGAAAAAGACTTTCTAAACTGGCTTGCTAAAACTGAGAAACTTCAGCTTTTCCGAAGCCCTACTCTAAATGAAACTTCAAAACCTGGAGAAACTGAACGCGACTTCAGAATTAGACTGCAACAAATAGCCAGAGAAAAACGCGACCAACAGGCAGAAAAGCTTCGGCAAAAATATGCTTCAGCATTTGCAAGGCTTGAGGAAAGGATTAGAAGGGCAAAAATAACATTGGAAGAAGAGCGGGCTCAGGCAAAAACCCAGAAATACCAAACAGCAGTATCCGTAGGCGAGATTATACTAACCTCATTTCTTGGGAGAAAATCAAGCAGCCGCGCCACGAGAGCTACAAGGGAAATAACGCGAACCATGAAGGAGAAAAGAGATATAGAAAAAGCAGAGGAAAACCTGAAGGCTCTACAAGAGGAAAAAGAAAAACTGGAAGCCCAATTCAAAGAAGAATTGGACCTATTAGAGACAAAAATGAATCCCCTCATGGAAACCCTTGAAACTGTAGAGTATAAGCCAAATAAGACAGGAATACAGGTACAGCTAATCGCCCTACTATGGGTTCCGCAATTACAGAATTGAATTTTAACTTCACATTGCAGAAAAATAACCCCAACAGCATTTCAACGCTTGCACGTTTGTAAGCCTTTTGTTATAGAAAACTTTAAGAAGGCACATTTTTATACTAAAGAGCCGATGGATTTCAAACTCATTAAAAATCTCGGCGGCATAGGTGCTGTTCTGCTGACTATTGGCATATTTTTCCCAATTTTGAGCTTAGTGGGGATAGTATTTGTCCTTTTATCTCTTAAAGGAATAGGTGAGTATTACAATGAGAGATGCATCTTCAATTATGCGCTGTATTATGTTATACTTAGTGTAATTGGTATTGCAGTATATGCGGTGCTGCCGATCGTGCTGCTTAAAGAGAATCCATTGGTTTTTATGTTTATGATTATTCAGTGTATCTCTTGTATATTTGCTGAGGAATTTCTCTTCAGGACTATACTGATATTGGTGGTTCTGTTTATAATCTTCTTTTTTGGGGCTGTATTTCTAATGAAGTCTTTTAACCTCCTTTCTGCAAGGTCGAGGAAAAAGATGTTTAGG
>JAVZIQ010000047.1:0-13608 GCA_038871175.1 Bathyarchaeia archaeon
CCATACATTATCGTGGAATATTGCTGTCTGTAATGGAAAGGCAGCATGGACTTAAATACAGGTTAAGCGCTCGCTGCACCAGCATTAATGATCTTGGAGTGACCTACGTGGACAGAGATGGACTAGAGCATAAACTTGAAGCTCAAACCGTAATTCTAGCAGTTGGCATGAAGCCAAAAACAGCTGAAGCTATGAAATTTGCAAAAAGCCTTGTTGAAGCTGGAATTGGGTTCCGCTTAATAGGGGATTGCGCACACTCTCGAGGAAACATTCAAAGAGCCGTAAGAAGCGCATTCGCCGCCGCTTCCGCAATTTAAAGCCTTAAGCGAAAATGCGCTTGTAAGAGCTATTTTGATTGCAGGATGCTATTCTCCTGCCAATTTAATGAACATTTGCAACAGATATAACTTAAAATGCGCCTAGGAGTTTATTAAATCATAGAGGGTTTCGGGTTTCTAAGATTGCAGGGCTTTCGGGTGCCTTCCAGCTACGAGGCTTCTACATTACCTCATCCAAATCATCCTTAAAGGCAAGAACATATTTAGATGAGCGTCTAGAAGACAGGAAGGAACATTCATACATGAAACTATCGCAACGTCCTATCACTAAGGAAACAGTAACGACTCGACCCATCAAAAAGCTACCGGCCGCAAAAAGCCTAATATGGCAAATAAGCTAAACACATCTTTGCCGATTTACATAGTGAGTCTATAAATGAAGAAGTGTAAGAGGCGGAGGTTAATATGAAGTTAAAAATTGGAATGTCTCCGTCGCCCCATCTATGGTGGAAAAGGGTTGAAGAATTAAAACACTTAATTTCTGAAGTTGAAGGTTGCGGATACGAAGGGATTTTTGTGCCTGATCATTACAACCTGCCCATGCACACAAATGGGCGTTTGCCTATCGCAAAGTTTCCATCTAACAAGTTGTTAGATGCATGGTCAATGCTGTCTTTTATTGCCGCAAGAACTGAGCGTATCAGAGTTGGGACGTGTGTGACGCCATTAACTAGGTATGTTCCAAGTCAACTTGCTAAGGTGATAACAACTGTTGACGTACTATCTGAAGGTAGGGTTGTTGTGGGATTGGGCGCTGGATGGTTTCCAGAAGAGTTTGTTAATTATTCGCCGCAGGGGATTTTTGATGAACCAAAAGTAAGGGTGGAGAGATTTCTTGAAGGCTTACAAGTCATGATCGAACTCTGGACTCAAAATAAGGTGACTTTCAATGGAAAATATTACAAACTAAAGGATGCTGAACTCTTGCCGAAACCAAAACAAAAACCTCACCCTCCACTATGGTCAGGTGGATTAGGCCCACGCATGCTGAAGTTCACCGCAAAATATTTTAATGCTTGGTTACCCGCAAAAAGCACACGTCTTACACCTGAAATATATGAGCAAGGAGTGAACACGATTAAAAAATATCTAAAAGAGTATAACCGAAATGTAAATGAGTTTACCTTCGCTCTTTATGGATGGATAACTGATGAAATAAGCTTAATCGAAAAATACGTGCAAGCTGGATGCCGTTACTATGTAGCTGATATAACTCCCTCCGTTCACTCTTCGGATGAAGAACGTATAAGATTAATACGAAAATTTGCTGAAGAGGTTATGCACTCTTTTTGAGGATTCCATCATCTTATAGGATTATAATCAAAAAATCCACTAGCGAAGCACTCACGGTTAGAATGTAAATTGGAAAGGGGAAAATGTTAAATAATTATCAAGAAAAGCCCCTTTAGATACTGCTCGCAGATCCTCAGGACGTTATGGCAACTGATTTTTACTTCGACAATTCTAATATGTACACATGGGGGTTAAACCTCCTGCGAGGTATGCTCTTTTCACGCTTAAGAATGTTGGAAGTTTAAACGAGAATGTTAGGCTTTTAATAAATATTCTTGATGTTTGCTACTTTACGGCATTGCTTATCAAAGCGAATAGGCGATGTAAACAGGTTTAGCAGCGGAGATCAACTTTGCAGTTAAACTAGGTTAGTCCGTTTCAGGCAGAGCAGAGTAGGCATAAGTAAGCAAACAACTATAATGGCTGCCCATAGGTTATTATATTAGGCTTTTATTAGGCATTTTGGACCGTAACCTAGAATTTTGCGTTAACCTTTTTCCTATACCCGCCTTCTTTTTGTCCATTACAGACTTATACGTGCATGCTGACTGCAGACTCCATTCGGATTAATAAGGCCGATTTTTAAACTTTAAATTAGTATTTTCTGTAATCTTCTGATTTTAGCTTTCAAAAATCCCATCAAGCCTCCAGGAATCATTAACGTTATGACAATCAACAATATTCCAAATATAAGCACCTGGAAACCTGGGAAATATCTCATGAGGAAATCTTTAAGTATTTCGTAAACTATTGCTCCAGCAATAGGTCCGACAACAGATCCTGATCCTCCAATTATAAGTGCAAGTATTGCTTCAACAGACCAGATAAGACTGAACGCACCATCAGGTGTAACCCAAAACTGTCTAAAAGCCATGATACCACCCACGACTCCTGGAAAAAATGAGCTTATAGCGAAAGCTATTAACTTGCATTTGAAAGTGTTTATTCCCAAAGTTTGAGCCACATCATGATCCTCTCTCAATGCTTTCAAGGAATAGCCAAACGGGGAGTTTGATAGCTTTAATGTTAAAATGGTCATGATCAATGATGTAAAGATTAAAATTAATATAAGTGCATATGTATTATACATGTGGCCGATATACTTGTACAATTGTATTCCGTAGTGACCGCCTGCTACTCCTGTTCCTATTATTAGATATCTAATTGCAGAAGCTAATGATAAGGTGCAAATAGCAAAAAAGGGCCCTTTCAATCTTAATACTATCGCTCCGATTAAAAGAGACAATGCCATGGAAATGCAGCCGCCAACAATCAAACAGTAATAGGGATTTAATCCAAGAACTGCCAGCACAGAAAAAATGTATGCACCAACTCCTAAAAAAGCCACGCACCCTAGATTCACCAATCCGCTGAATCCGAGTGCAATATTCATTGATTGAGAAAGAATAACCAAAAACATAATGCTGTAGGCTAATTCCGCATTTAAAAATAGTAACAAGGTAGCTAAAATGTAAAGAAGTAAGGGTGCAAGGATAACGACGTGCTGTTTTTTCACTTATTGCCCCCCCAATACGCCTCTAGGTCTAACCAAAAGTACAACAAGAAATGCCACAAAGGCGAAAAACAGCGTCGTAGAGAATGGTTCGATTCCAGGAATACATGATAAGACTAACGGCAAGAAGTGTTCGAATAGAGCAAATATTAAACTTCCAATCAAAGCTCCCCACGGGTTTCCCAAACCACCAAGAATTGATATCATCAGGCATTTGAGCATATACTCTCGTCCCATATATGGGTGCAGGCTGATAGGCGCGTAAATTATTAAAAGATTTCCTGCAATGAAAGCTGTTGTTATACCTAAAGCAAACCCTAAAGCTAAAGTGTGCATAACCCTTACGCCACAAATTGCAGCCGCATCAGAATTGCAGATTATGGCTCTAAGTGATTTGCCAAAATAAGTTTTATAAAGTATAGTATACATACAAAAGATGCCTATGATTCCTGTTAAAGTAACTATTATATAAGTAACTGGTATGGAAACTGAGAGAAAACTAATGTTGCCCAAAGTCCACGGAGTTCCCCTGTAATCTGCGGTCCAGAGGGTTTTCATGCTTTCTTGAAAAACTAATCCTAAAGAAAAAGTAACGATTATTGTGGATTCGGAAGATGTCTGTATTAATTTACGAATCAAAACATTAAATATGGATAAACCAGCTATAAAACCAATTAGTGCCGATATGGGGATGCTTGTAATAGGATTAAAAGATAATAATGCCCATGACCAATAAGCAATGTACCCTCCGAAGGTTAAAAAATCAGCATGAGCAAAATTAACTATTTTCATTACACCAAAAATTAGATTTAAACCCATAGTGGCTAAACTATAAATGCTTGCCAGAACTATTGCGTATAAAAACGCCCCAATTATTGTTTCGAACATGTTTTACCGCCATAAAAAAGGGGGTGAGTGGATGTTACCATTTTAGTGTTAGTTCTGGCCATGTTTCTTTTTCTTCCCAGGTAGGCATCGGAATGAATATCCCTGTGGCAAATTCTACGGGATACACCACCTTATACACTAGGTAACTCCCATCTCTTTGCCACTGCATCACAGCATGTTGTTGATCAGTAAGGCATTCTGCGGGGTTATTTGGGTTGCACCTGTACGGGCCTCTGCAAGTGTAAATATCAACTGTGGTGGCATAGCCAATCAGTCTGTCTGCGTCAAAGCTTTTGGATCCTTCAATAAGCTTTGCTGCAAGAGATACTCCAGCAGCACCCATTATGGCGGTGGCTCGAATTCTGCCTGTTCCTCCTGCTGCCACCCAATATGTCTGAAGCTCAGCACACCTAATGCCATAGTACTCTTTTCCTTCTCTTTCCGCAATCTTCTCCCATAGAACTTCATGCTCGGATGGTACGGCTTGAGAAAAACCTACCGCCCACTTGCCAAATGCGTTAGCAAAATCAACTTTGGTTACCTGCATATCTAAAGTAACCCATTTAATGTATATCCTCAGGTCTCTCAGCTGCGAAGCTATCAGCATGCAACTTTTGGGGAAAGTCGCCCCCAGGAGTATGTCTGGATTTAGTGCTGCAATCTCTCTCAGCATTGGAGTAGCATCAGCCATATCTTCGGGATAGACTTTGTCGTAGATTATATTAAATCCATATTCATTAGCAGCCGCGCGTGCACCCTTTCCTAAATCACCACTAGGATCAGCTGAACTGACTATTAAAGCCACCTTCTTTGCTGCAGGATCCAATTGTTTAATTAATTTAAGCTGATTCGTAAAATGATATAATGCCCCAGCCGCATAAGATAAATAATATTTGAACCCTTGCTGAGTCTCTGTAAAAGAGCCGCCACCGCACCCAATTGCAACCATCTTATATCGTTCACTAACTGGTACTGTGGCTAATATATACTCAGGCGTCCACGGAGGGATCAAAATATGCACCTTATCTTCAGCTATGAGTTTCTCATAGAGTTTAATAGCATAATCCTTATTTGTTTCATCATCATAGAAAACCAGCTTCAAAGGTACTTTTTGACCATTAAAGTTTATGCCTCCATGAGCATTTATCCAATTCACACCCATGACTATACCCCTGAACCCATCAATGAAAGGAGATAACGCTCCACTCAGATGCTGCACAGTACCTATACGTATCTCGCTTATAGATGGTGTTGCAGGAGTAGGAGTTGCAGGAGTAGGAGTTGCAGGAGTAGGAGTTGCAGGAGTAGGAGTGGCAGGAGTAGGAGTGGCAGGAGTAGGAGTGGCTGGCGGAGTCATCATAGTGTATGCGAATGCTCCTAATATCACTGCTATTATAACCACAACGGCAATAATAACTGCTTGAATCTTTGTTAAAGCCTCTTTTGCCATCACAAAACCTCCATATATTTTACCGCCTAGCGTATCTCTTTATGCGATCTCACATAAAAATTTTTGGTACCGATTCTTAACAGGGCTTTTAGTTAGGCCATTCCCCCCTCTTCTTTACTTTGTCTTAATGAAATGGCCCCAGTAAACATCTCGCTCTGTTGCCGCGGACCTTGGGATATAACGGATAGCCTTTAAATGTAATTTTTATTACAACTCCGTTTAAGAAATAATCTAGGATTGAGCCGTTTTGCTTCCGTATCATGTATTGAATAATTTAAAGATCATATAGAAATAAGGATTATTGGAGAAATCTTAACTTGATTCTGAATCAATATTTTTGTTTCATAAGTTAATTAAATATACTTGGCGTATTTTTGATTTGGTGAAGTAAAACCTTGAAATATGAAATTTCGATCGGTCAGAGGGAAGAAATAAAAGCGAAATTGGCTGAGGTTTTCGGTGAAAGCATTAGGTGTCTGTCAACGGAATTTCAAAAAATATTGTTAGATGACCTTGTGACGGCATTTCAAAATAGAATGAAGGTGTTAATTCGAGTAAATGAGAAAAAGAGCTACTAATGGAGATTAAAGAGGAAAAAGACGTAGTTTTAATCCATAAAAGCTTTATATGAAGTTTGGAAAAATATATGGAAGAGGTTGGATGATGAGGCGATCCAAGCTTGAAATGTATATAGACATTCTTAGTGTGCTTGCTCATAGAGGCCCTTTGAAGCTTACGCATATAATGTATAAAGCGAACGTGAACTGCAGCGTTTTGAAAGAATACCTAGATTTTCTAATGAAGCAAAATCTTGTTGAAGAGAGAGGTGTTGGCGAGCGTAGGGTGGTTTACGCTATAACCCAGAGAGGTATAACCGTTCTTAAGCATTTCAGAGAGCTTAAACAGGTCCTGCCCATTATAGAAGAAGCCAGAAACGAAGCCCCGTTATTATATTAAAGCCTTATTCCATTCTAATTTTGTTTCAAGCCTACCCCTTGATAAGTAGTCTGCTCTATTGAGTAGTTTTTGTAAGGGATTTAATTATTTTCGAATCATTATGAGTGTTTCGTAAGACTTAATAAACACTTCTTCCATTAAACATTATGTACACATGTTAAACAGTTGGGGCAAAAATGGCCATTCAAGAACTTCAGAGTAAAAAACCCCTCCAAGTGCTTGAGAAAATCAGAGACAACCTCGAGAGGCTGAATGAAAAGATGGAGATCATCATAGAGCTTCAAAGACAGGGAAGGAGGGATGTTTCAACAATCCCTCAGGAAGCACCATTAGACGTTATGACTCTTCTTTCAATGCCTGACCATCTTAGGAAAACAGCAATGACTATTTGTAGACTAGGCCGAGCCACAGCTGAGGAGGTTGCCAAACACACTCGAAGAGCTCGGGCTGTGGAAAGTGCTTACCTCAACCAGCTTGTAATTATGGGCTACTTGAAAAAAGAGAGGAATGGAAGAAAAGCCTTCTTCTACATAGATAGGGAAAGCCAAGGGTGAAAGATTTGGGTAAAATGGTAGCTGTCCACTCATATAAGGGTGGAACTGGAAAAACCCTTCTCTCAACAAACCTGGCAGTAACATTAGCAAAGCAGGGCAAAAATGTTTGCCTCCTAGACCTTGACTTCCGGGCACCGAGCCTCGCAACGATATTAAAAATAGAAAAAGTTGAATATTGGCTCAACGACTACCTTAATGGGATATGCGAAATAGAAAAGGTTTTAGTAGATCTAAGCCCCAGAATAGCCAGCCGGGGAAAGTTCTTCGTATGCCTTGCGAACCCATCGGTTGAAGCCATAAGGGACATGTCTTCCAAAGATAGAAAGTGGGAGATGCAGGCCCTTAGAAAGATATTAGCCCTCAGAAACTCCCTAATAAACGAGAGAGGCGTAGACTACATAATATTTGACACAAGCCCAGGACTCCAGTATTCTTCAATAAACGCTATTGTAAGCGCAGACCTCGTAATAGTGGCCACAACACTGGACAACTCAGACGTTGAAGGAACAAAGAGAATGCTAAGAGACCTATATGACCTATTCGAAAAGAAAACAGAAATAGTCCTAAATAAAATCTTATACAACGAATCCTTCAAATTAGATGATGATAAACTCCAGAAAATGGCTAAGGAAATCTACGAAGTTCCGCTTTTAAGGGCTGTTCCATGCTTCTGCGACATTTCAAGAGCCGAAGGAAAAATAATTTTTGTACATGAAAACCCAACTCACCCCTTCACAAAAATCCTAGAAGAAATGGCCAATAAGATAGATAAATTATAAAACTCGAGCATATAGCCATCTTCAATTTTTAGAATGCAAACAGTAAATAGCATAAATAACCCTTTAAACGGAATAGCTCTTGTTAAGAAGTTGGCGCTTTAATGAAAACTAAATAATGGAAAAGCGCCACTTTCATTTATATGAGCGAACGGAATTTACTTTATTACCTAGACTTAGCAATAAAATAAAATCTTTTTTAAAAAATACTAGCCGTGGCTTAAAAATGAGTTTTACCGAAAATGGAAAGCTTGGGCGGTATAAATGTTGCATGTTAGTTTAACCCTTTAGCATAAACTTCTGTTGTGGAAAGCAGTTTTTCAATATCTTTTTGTTTATGCGCTGCGCATAGGGCTCCTGAATGGGTAGGAAGAAAGAATACTCCGCTCTCAATTAATTTTAAATGGTAATCTAAAAGCTTTCTTCTATCAGCCCTGAAAGAAGCATTTGCATCTTTCACAGTTTCCTTCGTGAAGTGGACGCAAAAAAGCGAACCGGTTCCCGTGACTTGAACATCCACTTTATAAGATTCAAAAACTTCTCTCAAATTCCTCCGTAATTTTTCGCCAAGATTGTTCAATCTATTTATCAAAACTCCATCTTCTAGAATTTTCAGAGTGGTTAATCCGGCTGTCATTGTCACCGGATTTGCAGTGAAAGTTCCTCCGTGAAAGCAGAACTGCGACCTTTCATAACGGGTGTGGTCAAGCCTTACCATAATCTCATCTGGCCCGCAGAAAGCTCCTATTGGAAAACCACCTCCTAAAATTTTTCCAAAAACTGTGATGTCTGGTCTAACTCCGAAGTACTGTTCAACTCCTCCAGGAGCTAAACGGAAACCAGTTATCACCTCATCAACAATTAGTAATGCATCTTTTTCATCGCAAATTTCCCTTAGTCCCCTTAAAAACTCTCTTTCAGCGGGGACAGTGCCGCCAGCTCCTAGAACTGGCTCAACAATTATGGCCGCTATCCTTTCATGTTTAATTTTTTCCCTAACGCCTTCAATGTTGTTGGGCAGAATTATGGTGTCCTGGACAGCTCCAGGCGTTAAACCGGCTGACTCTAGCATGTCATATGGTGGCTTTACAGCTATATGAAGAGCGTCGTATCCTCCATGCCACCCCCCTTCAAACTTTCCAATCTTCCTTTCACCAGTATATGCTCGTGCCAATCGCACGGCGTACATGTTTGCCTCCGTTCCAGAATTGGTAAAGCGCACCATTTCAACGCTTGGGACCATTTTGGCAACCTGTTCGGCTAAGGCAATTTCAAGCTCGTGGCTTGCTCCGTAATGTGTTCCCTTCTCCACCTGCCTTTTAACAGCCCTAACAACAGCTGAAGGACTATGGCCCAGAATTAGGGCAGTATGTCCAAGCCAAAAGTCAACATACTCATTTCCGTCGACATCGTACACTCTGCTTCCTTTAGCTCGCGCAACGTAAAAAGGATAGGGCTCAAAATATCTTATTGAGTAAGAAACTCCAGCTGGAAGAACCTTTTTAGCTCTTTCATAGAATGCTCTTGAACTCGAAGTTTTTGAAATGTAATTTTCAAACATTTAAAACCTCGACCGAAACCTTTTAACCAGGTTTAACATTCTTATTCCATCTAGTGTAATAAAAGTTTTACACATTAAAAAGATTCTAACTAATATGAATCCTTAAAAATGCTTGGGCGAGAATTTATAAGATTCAAATATTTCTACTGTGAAACAAAATTTTTCTAAAAAAGCCTATTTATAGTAGGTGTTCGTTGAAAATTTTTTAGCACTATAATGTCAAATTGTCATATTAAATCTATTATAAATTAGAAAAATATGCCAAAAATAATAAGAGACGTCGAATTAGCATACAAAATTTAAAAATATAATTAAAATTTTGGAAATATCCTTATCTTAATATAAAAGTTGATGTCACTTTACCCTAAGTAAGTGAGACATATTTTATATGTCAAATTATTTGGGTTGGATTAAGAGGCACAACATTACTGGTTTACTAGCCGACTAGTTCTACTGTTTCTCCTAAAGTTTGCCCAGGCAAGCCTTTTCTAAATCTCGCTCTAACCAGCCCCTTATTGCCGTGTAGAGCTACAATTTTACCTGATATCTTGTTTTTGCCTGATCGCCAAGCTACTTTTCGGCCGATGAGTCTGCTAGCTTCTGACTGACAATTTATATGTTTAAATTGGATTATATACTCCTTAGATTTTTGAGTTTTCAACCCTCACCTATAGTTAACTATTACTCCAAGTATTTTTTGCTTCATGGACTTTTCACCGTAAAATTTAGAATTCAAAATTAAAGTCTTATCTGTTTTGCCTCGCTGTGTCCTAATCTACTTTTATTATTTAATTTAAGTTAGGATGCATTGATTATTTTTCAGTTCTCAATGTATTATAGCTTATAGTTTCCTCTGTGTCTTTTTAGAATTCTAACTTTTTCCGGCAATTTTTCTTCTTCCCATTCTTTCCAGCTTATTTCTCTAAAAATCCATTTCTTTCCCAAATGGGCTGCCAGAACTGCATGTTTATATTCCTTTTCCGAGGGGATAAGTTGATCTAAAAATCTGAAGAGTTTCTCAATTTGTTGTCTTGGGAAATAAGCGTAGTATCCAGCGTTTTTAACCTCAAAAGCGTAGACATGAACACCTTTTCTCGCTACGACGTCTGGCAGCGGGTTTAAGCTTGGATTGCTCACTGGGATGCGGACGGCGTTATACCCGTTTTTCTGCAAAAGTTTTACCAGAACGTTTTCGCTGTAGAACCCTCTTTTACGCCACCTTCTAATTGCCTTTTTATCAACTTCACCTACCATTAAAACTCCACTTATTTGGGCTTCTAGACATAGTTATAATTTTTGCAGTTTATTAATTCATATATTAGCTACTTCCTAGTTCGTAGTGAGAGTTTAAGCGTGGGTTTTTCCACTAGGCATTCTTTTAAATAGTCATCCAGAGATGAGGCTGGCACAACCTCAATCTTGTAGTCTCGAGCATCTATTGAATGGTCAAAATTCTTTTTTGGAATAACCACTTTTTTAAATCCCCAAGCTTCAGCAGCTTTAATTTTCTCATAGACCCCTCCAACAGCAGTTACTTGGACAGAATCTCCGACGCTAAGGTTTATTTCCCCTGTTACAGCAACGTCTTGTCTTACAGGTTTTCCTTCGATCAAGGAGCAGAGAAGTATTGCCATGGTAACTCCCGCTGAAGGTCCGTCAACTCCATATGATTGGGCGAAGTCAATGTGGGTTAAGTAGTCTTGAGCTATGTCAATTCCGTATTTTTGGAGGATGACGCTTCTAACTTTAGCTATGCTGTCTGATATGAAGCTCTGACCTTTAGCCACTCCTGTCACTTTGTAATATCCTCTGATAGGATAGTTTCTCGGAAGCTCGCTTTTCTTTATCATGTTAGCTTTGACGCATAATACACTTCCAGTCATTTCTCCGCTGTATGGGTCTTTAACCACGGCTAAACCATAAATTTGTCCCAGTTTAGCTCCTTCAGGCTTTATTTCTAAAAGCCTCCCCCTTTCATTCATTTCATGTTCAAGTATTTGCCTTTGAATTGTCTTGCAGTGATTTTCTATTGCCTCGCGGACGTGACGTCTCTCAACAACTCTGCATCCCTCGTTCATGGCCAAAGTTGCAGATGTCTTAATAATTGAAATTAAAGGTCTAAACCTCGTTGTTAAGGCATCCCTCTTGTTACTTCTTCTCCTTCCCTCCTCAACTATCTCTTCACAAGCCTCTCTGCTGAAGGGTAAAAGATTGAAACGCTTAACCTCTTGGGCTATGAACTGAACGTATTTCCGCCTGTTCTCCACAGTGTTAGGCATATCATTATTCATCCTAACAACTTTACCATATCCGTAAATTCTATCCATTAAAGCTGGGTGAATTTGGCTTATGCTGTCAAAATTTCCTGCCCCTACGAGGAAAGTTACTGCTGGAACAGGCTCTGTTGAAACAGCCATAGCCGCAGTGTCTCCTCCATGCCACCTACCCCTTATTGTTATTGGAAGTTGTCCTTCTTCAAGCACTGTAAGAAGAGTTATTGCTTCATCAGGATCGAGATTTTTAATTTCGTCTATATATAATATTCCAAGAGAAGCTCTGTGAACATCGCCTGCAGTGACCCTTTGATGCTCAGGAGTGCCGAGCCCACCTGTCTGGTAGGGGTCCCATGCTATAGAGCCGAAAAGCTGGGCGCTTCTATGCCCAGTGGCGTCTACAAAAGGCGCATGTCCAGAACTATTATCAACTATAAGTTTTGGAACATCGCTCTGCTGGGAGCCTCCTATGCCCTTTAAAGCACTTAAACCCCCAATTCTTGAAACCCACCAAATGAATATGCCGAAAAAAATTAGGCTTCCACCTGGAATAATAGTTATGGGGACAAGCCCGACGAACTTGTTAATGAAATACTCCATAAAGTTGTTGTTGTAATATTCCCGTATGGGCTCGCCGTATACAATTAAATTTTCATTCCAGACTTGCCAAGATTGAAACATGAAGTAGAGGCCTAAAGATATGAGGGCCAAACCTATTAAAATCAGAAATACTTGTAAAGCCTTCAATCCAATTTTTGTGACAAACTTCCTTTTAAGCTCTCTCAGCTGCTCTCTTTGAAGTATTTTCTTCCCATCGCCAGCTACATGAAGCGAGATTTTAGGCTGACTAGGAATAGCTGGGTTTTTCCAGCATAATACATCGAACAGTTTGATTCCGTTCTCTCTATAGATCTGAGTTAGCTTTTCAGCTAAAGCCCTTCCAATTAACGATTTTCCAGTTCCAGGGTCTCCTAGCAGCAAAAGATATGGGCCTGGGCTTATAGCTGTTTTCGCAAGAGGTTTAGATTTTTCCGGACTACTCCAGTCTTCATACCACCTTGACTTCTCAAGCCATCTAAGCTTATGAACCCACTCGTCTAGACATAAAAAGGACTCATTTAAGGCTTGATCCTGACCTATAACCCAGTTTATTAAGTTGTCATCAACTGGAAAACCTTCTGTGCTCTCAAAACATCCCCAGTTCCACTCTACCTTAACCTTCACTCCATTAACCTTTCTCTCAAGCAATTCAACTTCATCGCCGAAATAGCTGAAAGACAAGCATGAATCACCCCTTCGAAGACCCTCTCCGCCTCTTCTAATAACAATGCTTCAGAGTCATTATAGCGGTTATTTCAAAACCAGCAATATTTTAAAAACGGTAATATCAATCTTAAATTTTCGTCAAGCGTAAGGCTTCTTCCACAGTAAAAACAGTAAAAACAAGCAAATATCCAATAATATCAAAAAAATAAAATCGAAAATAAATGAAGGCGTAAATCTCTTGGAAACCGAAGAATTGGACAGAAAAACATGAAACCAATAAGCTCTATTCAGGCTTTAAATTGGAAAATAAGCTTTTTAAAAGCTTCTCATCAATGCCCAAAAAACATACCCATGGACTTAACCGTGGCCTTATGAAGAAACTTACGAAAATCTCCATGCCAAACCTGAAGGGGATAATCTGGAACTGTTTTAAAACTTCTTTCTTTAAAAGAAGTGTTTTAACGGTTTATTTATTAGTTTAACAGGTTTTTAACGGTTTTCGATTTTTATTCGTTTTTCCATGTTATAAAAGGTCTATGCAGCCTTTAAAAAGTCTGATATGTAAAGAGAAACTATTAATTTTTCGAAAATGTTTGAAAAAGCTTTTTCCAAAGTTTTAATTTAGAGTTTTTATAATTTAAACTGTGTAAAAGGGTGTGTTGCACCTTCTTTTTTATTAGAGTAAATGTTTAAAATATTATGGAAAAATTAAATGTACATAAATGGATATTTATGTACT